>CAJUQF010000027.1 GCA_910588315.1 uncultured Christensenellaceae bacterium
CCCCCCCCCCGCATTTTCGACGTTGTCACTTCGAACCAGAACGTACTGCCTTTTCCGAGTTCGGAAAGTACGCCGTACTCGGCGTCGTGAGCGATAAGTATCGACTTGCATATCGAAAGACCGAGTCCCGTGCCGACGACCGTGCGCGTCGAATGTTCCGATCTGTAATATCTGTCCCAAACGGAATCGAGTTCGTTTTGCTCGATGCCCCTGCCGTGATCGCTCACTTCCACTCTCACCTTGCCGTCGGCTTTGAGCACGCGGATTATGACCGTCTTATCTTCGCCGCAATAGTTTATCGCGTTGCTTATAAGGTTATACAACACCTGTTCGATTTTCTGTTTATCGCACCGAGCCACGGCATTGGGTTCGATTTCGCGTACAAACTTTATCCCGTCGCGCGTGCGTATGATATCGAATCTATCAAGCACTTCCGACGCGATCTGCGAAAAATCGTAAGGTGCGAAATCGAATCCGGTAACGCCCGATTGGAGTTTGGAATAATTCAAAACATCGTTTACAAGTCCCGCCAGCCTGTCGGCTTCGGCTATGATAACTCCCGCCGTCTTATTCCTTTTCGCTTCGTCGAGCGGCAGATCGCGTATCATCTCGGCATTTGCCCTTATCATTGTGAGCGGCGTTCTTATATCGTGCGAAACGTTTGCGATTATGTCGCGCTGTAATTTCTCGCTCTTTTTGAGATTGTCGGTCGCGGCATTGAGCGCCACGGCGAGATTCTCGTACTCGTTATAGCCGCCGCCGGAAAACCTTACCGTATAATCGCCTGCCGCCACACGCTTTGCGCGCGAAGAAAAATCTTTAAGCCGTTTAGTCTGGAACCGCGACGCCAAAAACGAGAATATACACGCCAAAACAAGCACGGTCAAAGTGCCAATTATAAACATCATCAAAAGCTTCAACGTCTGCGAATTGAAAACGTCGTACGGTTTCATTACAAGCATAAACGTCATTTGCGTACCGTTTTCGGTCGCCGGATAATACACGTCTCCGCGACACAAAAAAGTACCGTAATCAGTCGACACCTTGCCGAAAGCATGCGATTCGAATACATTCTCGAAATTCAGTCCGCTCATTACCGAATCGAATAAATCATTGTTATCCGATCCTATACCCATGTCGTCTATGACGACTTGCACGTCGTAATCGTCCCCGTCGATCGTAAACACGGCAATGGCGACGGGTTTATTGTTTTTGGCGATCTCGGCAAGCCTGGTTTTGAAAAATATCTTCATGCTGTTGTCGTCGTAACGCTTGGGGAACGCGTCCGACGCGGCATGAATGATTTCGTCGGTCTCGCGTTCTATCATTGTACCGTAAAATCCGTACACGCCGAAAAAAAATACAGCCCAAAGCAATACCAACAAAATCATCGAAAATATTATATAATTGACCGCGGTACGAGCCGCGACCGATTTAATAATCGGCTTTCGTTTTCGCTGCGGCATAAACACTTCGTGCGGCGGTTCGTCCGTATTTTCGTCTGCGGCGGTACTTGCCTGCGCGCCTATCTCATCCGATCGCGCGCCGTCGGATTTTTCGCGCCACGACTTATCCCCGGCGTTTTCCGTTATCTCGTCGCAAATCAAAGCATCCGCGCTGTCATCGTTCGCCGCGGCGAGCGCAGTGTTATCCGTATCGGACTTAACCGTCTCGTTGTGCTTATCCCTGCTCATACCCGAATTATAGCAAATACGGTATTTATTGTCAATGATAATGTGATAAATACGCCGCGGCGCATAAAAGGCTTTTGGATAACCTCCGTCACCGTCTCGAGCCTCGAACCGAGTTAAAAAATATCACGGACGCTATACGGCGCGTTCCGTGATATAAATTTACTTAATCGCATTTTTAATCGTTTGCGTCTTTCTGCTTACCGAATTTGTTTATCAGCACCCACACGTCCGCGGGAGTCACGCCGGGTACGCGCGACGCCTGACCTACCGACATAGGTTTTGCGGCGTTGAGTTTTTCGCGCGCTTCGAGTCTTAATCCGTCCACACTGCGGTAATCGAGATCGGACGGCAAGCGCATATTCTCGCGACGTGATTTCTCTTTAAGTTCCGCGTTCTGTCTCCTGAGATAACTGTCGTAACGGATCTCGGCATAAACTTCGAGTCTGGCGGACGGCATTATATCTTCGAGTATATCGCAATGCCGCGAAAAAATATCCAGCGTTACTCCGGGTCGGCGCAACAGTTCTTCCGCCGTCATGGCACGGTCCGGAAACTCTTCGTTCGCACTTTCGAGTATGGTCTCGGTTATTTCGCGCGGCACGGTCATGCCGAGCTTTGTGCGGCAAGCCGTTATGTCCGATTTCTTTTTATTAAGCAATTTCTTGCGTGCCGGCGATATCGTGCCGTATTTTTCGGCAAGTTCGGTAAGCCGAAGATCGGCGTTGTCCTGACGCAGACTCAGCCTGCACTCCGCACGACCTGTCAACATCCTGTACGGCTCGTCGCTGCCGACGGTCACAAGATCGTCCGCCATTACGCCTATATAACTGTTGGTACGGTCGAGTACGAGCGGAGCCATGCCGCGCAGATATGCCGACGCATTGATTCCCGCGAGCATGCCCTGCGCCGCCGCTTCTTCGTATCCGCTCGTGCCGTTGACCTGTCCGGCAAAGAACAGACCCGGGATGCGCTTGGACATCAGGCTGGGAAAAAGCTCTCGCGCGTCGATACATTCGTATTCTATGGCGTATGCGTCGCGAACGATCCGCACGTTTTCGAGTCCGTCGATCGTCCTGTACATTTCGCGCTGAACGTCGGGCGGCAGCGACGTCGATATGCCCTGGATATACCACTCGTCCGTACCCGCGCCCTCCGGTTCCAAAAAGAAAGTATGCCGCGGCTTGTCTGCAAACCGCACGATCTTATCTTCTATCGACGGACAGTACCGAGCGCCCGTACCGGTTATAAGTCCGAGCTTGCGCGGCGAAAATTCGAGCGCGGCGCGTATCACGTCGTGCGTGCGCTCGTTGGTATAACCGAGATAACACACCGCGGTGTTTTTCGGCTTGCGTTTTGTCATCGCCGAAAATGTATACGGCACGTCGTCGCCGGGTTGTATTTCCAATCGCGAAAAATCTATACTCTTGCCGAGCAGACGCGCGGGCGTACCCGTTTTAAACCGACGTAATTCAAAGCCGAGCGATGCGAGCGACGCCGCCAAATGATCGCTGCGCGAAAAACAGACGGGACCGCGTTTTTGCACGGATGCTCCGCATATAATCGTGCTGTCCATGTAAACGCCAGTCGCAACCACGACGGCGCGGCAGGCGTAAACATTGCCCGTCACGCATTCGACTGTAAAGTCCATGCCGTCACGTGTTATGTTTTTTATCTCGTCCTGCCGCATGGTAAGATTGTCTGCGGACTCCAAAGCGCGCTTTGTGAACGCGTGATATTTGTATTTGTCCTCTTGCGCGCGTAACGAACGCACCGCCAAACCTTTGGACGAATTGAGCATGCGTATCTGAGTCGCGCATGCGTCGGCGGCAATACCCATGAATCCGCCGAGCGCGTCGAGTTCGCGTACAAGATGTCCCTTGCCCGTACCGCCTATCGACGGATTGCACGCCATATACCCGACGTTATCCACCGTAATGGAAACGACAAGCGTATTTACGCCCGTCTTGGCAAGCGCAAGCGCCGATTCTATCCCGGCGTGTCCCGCGCCGATAACTATTGCGTCGTAGTATAATTTTTTAACCATTTATCGCCGGATCCGTATAATCGATTATATAAATATTAACACAAACGCGGCGCGATGGCAAGTAAATACTTAATATTTCATAATGCCGCTATTTTCCATCGTATAGCATAATAAAAACGCTATCGGTAATTTGCAAACTATCTTTAACCGCAGACAATCCCGACAAATATAACAGCATAACGGAATCAATATTCTCCGACTCAGACTCATACTCAGTGATACAATATTTAATCACTGAATAAATATGCTTAAAAAAAGTTTTTGCTCGTTCATGTGACTGTAGTTTGATTATAATTTGTTTTTCAAAATATAATACTATTTCCAATACCGCCGCCAATATACCGCCGCTATTTAAATAATCGCAATATATATGCGCGAATTTTTCGCAAACATCTCCATGCGATTTATCAAAACGTTTCTTACAAGCCATAGCCAATACACAATCATTCGGGACATAATCTCTTTTTCCTATATAAACCACATCAATATCTCCAATCATAATATTTGATGTACATTTTATGTACATATGCAATTATTTTAGTACATTTTCTGTACAATGTCAATTAGAGAATACCGATATCATGAATATAGGTAAAAAATTAAAAGAGTTACGCCTTGCGGAAAACCAAACGCAAGTACAAATAGCCGAAAAGTTAAACATATCGCGAGTAAATTATACGCGATATGAAAATAACGCCAGCCGTCCCGACTATGAAACACTGATAGCAATTGCCGATTTATACGATATCTCATTAGACGAATTATTTGACAGAATCCAACATTGACATTAATTGATTTTAGACTAAAACATCAGCATGTTTATATACTACACAACACATGAGTTAATATAAAAACAATTGAGTATCTAATATATAAATACTGTATTGTACCGAGTTCATTATCTTATAGACTGTTAATTATTCACTTTTATTCTTGGTCTCTTCAACAAGCAGTACGATAATATTAAGGGATAACTGACAATATGAACACAACCAATACAACTTATCCGATACAACGTATTCATGTACATTTTTTGTACATACACGATCATTTAAGTACATAATCTGTACAATATAGATCATAGAGTATCGACGTTATGAATATAGGCAGCAAATTAAAAGAGTTACGCCTTGCGGAGCATAAAACTCAAGCACAGGTAGCCGAAAAGTTAAACATATCGCGAGTAAATTATACGCGATATGAAAATAACGCCAGCCGTCCAGACTACGAAACGCTGATCGCCAGTGCCGATCTATACGACATCTCATTGGACGAATTATTCGACCGAAAACAACGTTAATATATTCGACTGTAATTTATAAATCAAAACGCCGGCATGAATATTTATCGTACCGGCATTTTGATTTACAGTGTTTTTACGTCTATCCACATACTGTCGAGTTCGGTCGACCATTTTTTGCCGAAGTCGCGCATGACTGCACAGCGCGAAAGTATCTCCTCGCTCGGGAACATCATATCGATGTACATTTGTTTGAACCATTCCTCCCTACCGTAAAATATACTTTCTTCGTCGGTTCCGTCGTCCTCTTCGAGCGCGGCTCTGGCATCGTCCATTACGGCTTTCGACGCCATGGACGAACCCATATAATCGAAATTTGTCATGGCAAAATCATACTCGTCGTCATAAAGACTTATAAATTTCAAAAAGTAATTCGCGGCGGTCTTGTTGCCGGCATACTTGGGGATCAACCAACCGTCCACCCACACGTTGCTGCCTTCTTTGGGGACCTCGTAATAGAAATGATCGCCGGCATTTTCCAGCATGATGAGTCCCGAGTCGCACGACCAGAACAATCCGAGTCTCCCCTGCGTCGTGCCGGCGAGCATGTCCGCCTTGCCGGCATCGACTTCGTATTTATAAAGCAAACTTTTCTGTTTGACGAGCGCGTCCCGAGCGGTCTTTACCTGCGCCGCCGATATCGTGGAAAAGTATGATATGAGTTCTTGTCTGTACCCGTCGTTATAATCCGTAAATCCGTTTGACAGCTGCGAAAGTTTATCCGTGTTGCAATATATCTGCGCCACCGAATAAGCGTCGCGCACGCTGTCCTTCATGAGTATTTTTTTGTTGTATTCTTTCGACCACAGCGCCGACCACGATTTCATATCTTCGCTGCCCGGCTCGATGTATTCTGTATCGTACATGATCCCGAACGTACCCCAAACGTACGGCACGAAATATTCGTTGTTTGGATCGAACGGTCTTACCATATCCGCCAAACCGTCGTACAAAAATCCGTCCGTCATATCGAAAATACGCCTATCCACCTTTTGCGCCAATCCGCTTTCGATCATACGCTCCGCCATATAGTCGGACGGACAAACAAGGTCGTAATCGGATTTAAGCACTTCGATACGCATGATCATGTCCTCGTTGGTCTCGAACGTATCGTACTCTACGGTGATCTCCTTACCCGTCTCTTTGCCGTACCAGGTCTCGAACTCCGATATCAGGCTTTCGTCGATATAATCGCCCCAATTATATATTCTCAGTGTTTCGCCGCGCGGCGAACAACCCGTAAACATCGGTACGGCGGGAACGCAAAGCGCCGCCGCGAGTATCGAACTCAATAATTTTTTCTTCATTGCGAGTTATTGCTCCTATCACTTTAAAAGAGTTGTCGCATAGTCAGGTCTTCTTTCTGCGCTTTGCCGACACGACGTTCAATGCGACGAGGATCGCAAGGATCACCACGAACAGCAATGAACTCAATGCGCGCAAAGTCGGATCCGCACCGCGTTTCGCAAGCGCGTTGTACAGATACACCGGGATAGTCTCCACACTGCCGTTTACGAACTTACTGACGATAAAGTCGTCGAGCGAAAGCGCAAACGCCATAACGAATCCGCTTATCATGCCCGGAATGAGCTGCGGAATTATGACGGTAAACATCGAACGCATGGGCGATGCGCCGAGATCGAGTCCCGCTTCGTACAGATTGGGATTAAGCTGCGACAGCTTTGGCGTGACGGATAGTATCACGTACGGCGTGGTTATCATGGTGTGCGCGATTATGAGCGTCACCCAACCGTACGGCAGGCGCAGCGCCAAAAAGAACATCATAAACGTGACGCCGGTAACGATCTCCGCGTTTTCCATGGTTATGTTTGCGACGAAATTCGCCGCGCTTTTTTTCCATTTTCTCATGTGGAAAATGCCGATCGCCGCAGTCGTACCGAGCGCCGTAGCGAGCAGCGCCGACACTAACGCCAATATCATCGAGTTTTTAAACGCGCCGAGAATGCTCGCATTGGTAAACAGATCGCGATACAGCTCGAACGAAAAACCTTCCCACACGCCGAGCGCTTTGGCGTCGGTAAACGAAAACACTATCAATATGATGATTGGAATGTACATGAACGCGAGCATAACGCCCACGAACGCCCAAATAAGTCCGTTCTTGACGTTTTTGCTCACAGCACGCCTCCCACTTCGGTATGTCCGCCCGTGATCTTGTTTGCGACGAAAACGGTCACCGCTATCAGTATCAAAAGCAAGAACGAGTATGCCGAACCGATGTTCCAGCCGCCGCTGTTGGCGAACCACTGATTGATGATATTGCCGAACATGTACGTCGACGTGTCTCCGAGAACGTCCGATATGGCAAACGTCGAAACGGTGGGCATAAAGACCATGAGCGCGCCGGATACTATGCCGGGCATCGACAGCGGCAGTCTTACTTTAAACAGCGTCTTTATAGGCGACGCGCCGAGGTCCTGCGACGCTTCGATGAGCGACTTGTCCATGCCGGACACCACCGAGTACAGCGGCAGCAGCATGAACGGGAAAAAGTCGTATACCATACCGACCGTGACCGACACCCAGGCATTGGATATGTTCAAAAGATACAATACGATCTTCACTGCGTACGTTCTCAGCAGCGAGTTTATCCACATAGGCAAAACAAAAAGCATGACAAGCACAAACTTTTTGTTAAGCATGGGCGACGAAAGCGCAAGCGCGACGGGATACGCCAGCAAAAAGCATATCACGGTCGTGAGCAACGCCACGAGCAGGGATTTCCCGAGTACCGCCAAAATATTGGGGCGGCTGAAGAAATGCGCGAAGTTTGCGCCGGTCATACCGCCTTCGAACCCATCGGTGAACGCATAGTACACCATGATAAACAGAGGCACGACGACGAATATTATAGACAGCGCGAGATACGGCAGCGAAAAAGCCGAACGCTTTATCCCGCGTATCCTGCGATTTTTGACCGTAACGACAGACTCGGCTTGCGGCTGCACGACGTTATTCTCCATCCCACACCTCCGTATCGGCGACCGTATCCGCTACGGCACCGCCTTCGTTCGCCGTCTTTTCGACCGTCAGATCCTTGGGATCGATCCTTATGCCGACGCGGTCGCCTATATCCCACTCGTCCACGGTATCGATAAAGAAATCGTTGTCGTCGTCCGTATACACTTGGACCTGATAATAACTTCCCTTATAAAGCGTCTGCGTGACGTTGGCGCCTATAACGCCGTCGGTCTCGTCGTCGGTAAGCTCGATCTTGTCGAACGGGATTTTGACCTTTACTTCGTCGCCGCGCTCGTAAACGGTCTCGCCTGGCATGAATTCGAAATCGCCGCCGCACAGTCTGACGGTGTTTTCCGATATGATCTCGCCGACGTACTCGTTGACGGTTTTGAGCTTTTTCATGATATGTATGCCGTCCGGTTCGACTGATAGCCATACGGTCTGTCCGGGCGTAAACTCAACGGTGTTTTGTACCGTAAACTGATAATCGCCCGTCATGATCTCCATTTCGTAATAGGTACCTTTGAACACCGTGGATACGACTTCGCCTTTGAGCGCGCCGCTCTTGGCGTTGATCGCGATGTCCTCGGGGCGAACGACAAGGTCGACCTTCTCGTCCTTGCCGAACCCTTTGTCCATACACTTGAACTCGGTTCCGCAAAACTCGACGAGAAAATCTTTTTTCATGACGCCGGAAAGAATATTACTCTCGCCTATGAAGTCCGCGACGAACGCGTTGGCAGGCTCGTCGTAAATCTTTTTGGGCGTGCCGTACTGCTGCACCGCGCCGTCTGTCATGACGACGACTTTGTCGGACATGGTAAGCGCTTCTTCCTGATCGTGCGTGACGTAAATAAACGTTATACCGATATTCTTGTGCATAGCCGCAAGCTCGGACTGCATCTCTTTACGCATCTTGAGATCGAGCGCACCGAGCGGCTCGTCCAATAACAAAACTTTCGGCTCGCACACTATGGCGCGCGCTATCGCCACACGCTGTTGCTGTCCGCCCGAAAGTCCTGTTATACCGCGATGCCCGTACGCTTCGAGATTGACGAGTTTAAGAACGCGTTCCACCTTTTCGGCTATCTCGTCCTTTGTGAACTTTCTGTATATCGGTCTGCCCTTTTTATCGAGCTCACCCGTAGGTATGCGTTTGAGTTTAAGCCCGAACGCGATATTTTTAAAAACGTTCAAATGCGGAAACAGCGCGTATTTCTGAAAAACGGTATTTATGGGACGCAAGTGCGGCGGCACGGTGGTCACGTCCTGCTTTTCGAGAAATATCGATCCCGACGTAGGCATTTCGAATCCCGCGATCATGCGCAACAGCGTCGTCTTGCCGCAGCCCGACGGGCCCAAAAGCGTGACGAACTCGCCGCGTCTGACCGCAAGATTGACGTTGTCCACGGCAGTGATACCGTCGAACACTTTGGTCACGTTTTTGATCTCGATGATATTATCGAACTTCTCTCTGGTAATTGTCGCCATCGTGGCATTTACCTCCGGGGGAATGGAATGAACAAATAAAAAGTGAATAGATTGATTGTGCTTTTCGTAGGGAGCGACGCCCCGGCGCTCCGCGCTGTGCGCGAATGAATAAGTAATAGTGAAAAGTGAATAGGTGCGGTCGAGTTTTTAGTTATCGGATTCCTCGACTACGCTCGGAATAACAACAGTATAGAAGTTTAAAGTTGGTTCGCAGGGATCGTATTTCGCCGTTCCGTATTCTTCATAAAGCGCTTATGTTGTGCAATTCGTAGGGCAGGCAGACCCTTGCCTGCCGTTCCATGGATTATTGCTCTGCCGCTACCGGAGGGCAAGGGTCTGCCCTCCCTACAAACGTCGAGTCTGATTTTATTTTCCGGGATACGAAGGGCGTTGACCAAGCCGCCTTGTCGCACGTAGCTCGCATACCTTCGGTGTTCACACGGCGCGAATTTGCCTTTGCAAGCAAGCAAATTCACTTGTGCGGTTAGCACGCGATGAACGCGTCGCAGAGAGCCGACGAGCCGATACGACGCAAATGGATTGCGGTCAACTTCTTTCCGACCCGAAAAGCCTCGGCGACGAGATCGCGCGTCAGGCGAGCAACAGGTGGGAAGGCGGCGACGGAATTGTAGACCCACCTACATGACCGAGCCGCCTTGCCGCACGTAGCTCGCATACCTTCGGTGTTCACACGGCGCGAATTTGCCTTTGCAAGCAAGCAAATTCACTTGTGCGGTTAGCACGCGATGAGCTCGTCGCCGAGATTAAAACTGCGGCGGACACGACACCCATAACACCCTACTCACTCCGTCGCCGTCCTCGTTGACGTTTTTAAGCAGGTGCCGCTTATCCGCCGTGAAATAAAAAGTATCGCCTTTTTCGGCTATTGCGGTGCGCGAACCGACTACCACCTTGATCTTACCTTCGAGAACATACCCGAACTCTTCGCCCTCGTGCGGATAATCCTCGTCAGTCTCCTGCCCTTTGAGCAGCTCGGTTATGATGGGTTCCATGGCGTTCTTTTGCGCCGTCGGTACGATCCAAGTCACCGATCCGCTCTCGGACTTCTTTTCGAAATAATCGTCCGGCGTAAACACGAGCTGAGCATCGTCATAGTTAGCGAAAAACTCGGACAAGTTCGATCCCAAAAGCGTAAGAATATCGATAAGCGTCGCTATCGACGGCGAAGTCAGATCGTTTTCCAACTGGCTTATGTATCCCTTGCTGAGCTCGGCGCGGTCGGCAAGCTCTTCCTGAGTAAGTCCGTTTTTCAACCGCAGATCGCGCAGCCGCGTTCCTATCGAATCGTTGTTATTTACGTTCTCCGTCGCCATATCTTTCTCTCGATAAAGTTAAACTTTTTGTTTACATTTAGTAAACCGAGAGTGATTATATAATATACCGCCATATATGTCAATTATTTTACGGGTATTTCGACAAACATTTTAAAATTTTTTTTTGCAAAGATAAACCGAGCCGCATCGCATTGACCGGCTCGGTTCGTTGTTACGCATATCGCATCGTTATTTCTTGAGTTTCTTTTTGAGCGCACGTTTTTTATCGAGCGGCGCTTTTTCGGCTTTTTCCTGTTCCTCGAAGAATTTTTTCTTTTCTTCTTCGTCGGTGATCTCTGCGGGAGAATACAGTTCGACGTCGACCGGACGGTCTTCGAGAAAATCTATAAGCGGCGCGATGTTCGCTTTTTTTACTTCGTCGAACGGGGTCTCCACCGCATGGATAAGGAAGGTGTCGTCGTCGCTCACAAGGCTCGCCGAATGGATCTGACGCAGCGTCATATTCATCGACATTTTTTCCGTTCTCGAAAGCTCGTTCGCGTCGAAACCGCCTTGAACATAGAACGTAGGAATAAACTTTTCGTACGCGACGCTTATATTGCCGTTGCGAACGCGCTCGGCGAGCGACTTCCTGTAAGGCAGCATGCCTACGCCGCACACCGTTAGCTTGTTGTACATAAGATCGAGATCGCCGGCTATCTTCTTATAGCCGGACAGCGCCGTGCCGCGCATCGACCCGATAAACAACAGTTTATCGTACGCCGCTATCATATTGCTGCGAAATTTATCCGCCGGAACGGCGTCGCAGCCGATAGCATTGCCGAGAATATCGACGTAACGCTTGACATAGCCGTGTTCGGAATTGAATATTATAAGCAGTCTGCCTTTCATAACTTTCTCCAAAAAACCTTGTCGGTAAATATGATATCACTTTTCGCCGCAATTTTCAACTGTTTTGAGCGAGAAACGCTACAATGGAATGACATCGCGAACGCAATCCGAAAATTAAATCCATCGAGTTTAATACGTAATTATATCACCGACAAAACCGGATCTCGTTTACATACCGGATTTGCAGGCGGCGCAAGTTTACGATATTAAATTAGTTTTACTTCTCGAATTAATTGGTATTATACCCCGGAGCAAGCTCCTGGCTCGCACGCTTCGCGTGCAAGTCCGCCGCAAGCGGGCAAAAATACTCCTCGAATAAAAAAACCGCCTTTATAAGCGGGAAAAACCATTATGTTTTTTAAGCCGTACAAAAAAACGTTAAGCATGCGACAAATAATCTATCTGCGGTTATTGTTACGCATGGCGGCACGCTGCGCCTTATGCGCTTTTCTGCACTCGGGACAACGGGTAGGTTCGTGTTCGAAACCCTTTTCCGCATAGAATTCCTGTTCGCCTGCGGTAAATGTGAATTCCTTGCCGCAATCTCTGCAAGTCAATGTCTTGTCTGTCATTCGGGCTTTGCGCTCCTTATATTATTCAACTTAAAAAAATGACAGACAACGGCAATGTATCAAGTTCCGCTTTATGACATTTTTAAAACTTGTAAATATATGATACGATAATTATCTCTTAAAGTCAATCGTTTTATAATAATAAATTCGGATGTATGGAAAAATAATTATCCGTACATTCTCCCGACCCCAACTGAACCATTTTTACGGGCAAATTGCGGTCTATACGCGCGAAGCGTCGCTCATAGTACTGTCAAGTACAATTTCGCTCCGTTTCGCACGTCTATACTCGCAATTTGCTCCGTAAAAACGCTCTGCGCCCGAAGCGAGGCTGTTTTTAGGCTATTGCAAGGCAAGCGAGTGATATTGTAGTGGGGCTACTATGAGCGAGCTTAACGTAGCAAGAGCCCAAAACAGCCCGCTATCGGGTGTATTCTATTGGGGTCGGGAGAATGTATATCCGAATCCGTTATAATACTCTAAAGGTTTTTGTTATTGTTTTGTTTCTGAGCGGTCGGGTTTATGCTCGCCGCACATTTTGCAAAACGCACAGCCCGAACACTCCGATTTGCCGTCGCGTTTTTTCGTGCCGCAGTCACAGCAACCGCTCTTGCCCTTGAGTTTGTTGTAAAGCGTTATGCCGAGCGCGAATGCGAAAGCAAGACAAACGAATACGAGCAATGCTATTTCCCAAGCGTTCATATCGTATCCCCCCTTACGCCTTTTTCTTTCCGAATTCGGGGAACTTGATCTTATGCTTATTGTTCAGAACGATGAGCATTGTTGCCGCCGCCGCGACCGCCGCCCAAACGAACACGTCCACCACCATGCGCCTATCGTGTACACAGCCGCCGATATAACGTAGCTCGCCGCGACCCAGAACATGAGCGTCCATTTGAACGAGCCTTTTTTGAGTTCGGCTTTTGCCGTGGCGCACGCGGCAAAACACGGGACCGTGAGCATGTTGAACGCGATGAACGCGATAAGCCCGGGAATGTCTATGCCCGTCGCGGTGATCATCGCGACAGCCGACGCTATACCCTCTTCGTCGGCAAGCAGTTCGCCGCCGGTAATGCTGCCGACGTTCGCGCCCATGGCGATAAGGCAAGCGCCGAGCGTGCCGAACGTAGCGATAACGTTCTCTTTGGCGATAAGTCCCGTAAGCGCCGCAACCGCGAACACCCAACCGTATGCGCCGATCTGCGACCCGAATCCGAGCGGAGTGAACAGCGGTTGTATAAATTTGCCGAGCGACGCGAGAATGGAATCGTTCATATGCTCGTCGGGCAAATAATGCCATGCCCAGTTAAGGTGCGAGAACAACCAGATTATCACGGTGGAAGCGAATATTATGGTAAACGCTTTTTTGACGAAGTGTTTGGTCTTGTCCCACAGGTGGAGCATAAGGTTCTTGAATCTCGGCATGTGGTATGTGGGAAGCTCCATAATGAACGGCGGTATCTCGCCTTTCATCGTGGTGTTACGCATGATAAGCACGCAAACTATCGCCGCCGCCACGCCGAGAACGTACATGCCGTAAGTGATAAGGTCGGCATTGCCCACGCCGAAGAATTCGCAGATACCGCCCGCGATCGCCGTAAGTATGGGCAGTTTCGCGCCGCAGGAAAAGAACGGTATCACGCGTATCGTAGCGGTACGCTCGTTTTTGTCGGCGAGCGTGCGCGTATTGATCATCGCGGGTACGCTGCATCCGAATCCCATTATCATAGGCATGAACGACCTGCCCGACAGTCCGAACCGACGGAATATCCTGTCGAGAACGAACGCGACGCGCGCCATATATCCGGTGTCCTCGAGAATGGAGAACCACATAAACAGCATGAGTATCTGCGGCAAAAATCCGAGTACGGCAAACAATCCGCCGAGTACGCCGTCCGCAATGAACCCCGACAACCATTCGGTTTCTATCGCGCCGCCCAAAGCTTCCATTATCGTCGAGAACAAAGTATCGAACATATTGAACAATATAACGCCGGGAGAAAATACCGCGCCGTCATAGAAGATACCTACAAAAGTCGTCATACCCTCGGACAATCCGAGTTCGTCTACGCCGGGCAGACCTTTACCGAGACTCGCCCACGCGCCGATATACAAAAAATCCTCGGAAAACGTCACATGGAATATGGCGAACAGTATCACCAAAAAAATAGGTATCGCCCAAACGCGGTGCGTCATGACTTTGTCTATCTTATCGGACTTTGTAAACTTGTCCTTTTTCGCGCGCGTCTTGGCAACGGCAAGACGCGTCGTTATGTATTTGTACCGCGCATCGACGATAGCAGCTTCGAGATCGATATCTTCTCCGACGCCCGCGGCTTTCTCTCTCGCGTCTTTCGCGCCCTTGCGTTCAAGCTCGAGTTCATCGTTTTCGAGCAGCTTGATCGCATGGAACAACGGCGAACTCACACCTTCTGCCGAGTAAAACTCTATCACGGGCGGCAGAATATCGGATATCGCGCCTTCTACTACGGACACGCCCTTGCGTTCTCGCGGAACTTCGAGCGCACGCGCCATCATTTTATCGATACCCGCGCCTTTAAGCGCGCTTACGGGCATGACCGGAACTCCGAGCTCGCGTTCTATGATCCCGACGTCGATCTTGTCGCCTTCGCGCTCAACCGCGTCCATCATGTTGAGCGCAACGAGAACGGGTACGTCCGCTTCCATTACCTGCGTCGTAAGATACAGATTGCGCTCGAGATTGGTAGCGTCGACTATGTTGATAACAAGATCGGGTTTCTCGTCGATCATATAATTGCGCGATATCACTTCTTCGGGCGTGTACGGCGAAAGCGAGTAAATACCCGGCAGATCGACGATATCTATGCGCTCCGCCGTCTGCTTTTTCAGCCCTTTATACTGCCCCTCGCGCTTTTCCACGGTCACGCCCGGCCAGTTACCGACATGCGCCGTACTGCCCGTGAGCCTGTTGAAAAGCGTCGTCTTTCCGCAGTTGGGATTGCCTATCAGAGCTATCCTCATCGAACTTATCTCCTTTTAAATAAATTTTATATTTCGTATACCGATCAACATAAATTTCCGCCGCCAAACGGATCATGCGTTTTTAAACGACCCGACCGTTTTTTACGGTGTAAGTATATGTATACAATGCACGGATATACCGAGACAAATATTCCGCTCCGTCTCGCGCGTCACTCCACCGCCACGCAATCCGCCTCGCTTTTGCGTAACGTAAGCTCGTACCCGCGCAGCGTGATCTCTATAGGATCGCCGAGCGGCGCAAGCTTGCGTATAAAAACCTCCGCACCCGGCGTAATGCCCATATCGAACAGTCTGCGGCGGATCTTACCCTCTCCGCCCACCGAAACGACCGCGCCGCGCTCGCCCGGTTTCAACTCGGATAACTTCTTTTCCATTACAAATACAAACTCCTTCTCTCGAAATTCTTATTGCACGTCGGTTAGCTGCCGCTATCCAAAGTTAGCTATTGCTAACCCGTGTGCAAAAAAACACCCGTTTTGCGGCAAGACAAAAACGCTCACGCACAAACGGGATTTTTAGTAACCATAATATTCTCGGCGACGTCGCGATCGATGGCGATACGCGAATCGTGAACTTTTATTATCATATTGCCGTCGGCAAAAGACAGCGGGGTCAGTTCCGCGCCCGACATGATGCCGAGATTTTCCAAATGCCGACGAAGTTTAACGTCCGTCGACTTAACGCGTATAACAAGCATAGACTGCCCGAGTATCGCACGTGCAAGCGGCATAGTATCGCTCCTTTTAAATTAATTGCGCCCATCGCGTTCGCAACAAGCAACTTTAGTTAGCAATACGCAACTATTGAATGTATTATATAGCAACGGGAATGATATGTCAAGCGAAAACTATCGAATTTCAAAATTTTTTCCGAAATTATTTTATATCTTTTTTTGTCCGCTATAGCGTAGATCTACCGTACGACGAAATATCGCCGCAGTATGGCAGCGCATTTCGGACATAAAGCTATCGCGAGTGTCGTATGCTTTTTACGACTTTAAAACGTTTACGCGTCTATCTATGAGTTCAATCAGTTTCTGCCGCATTGTGTGCGACAGAAGCGAATTTTCGCACATATCGATATATTTATCCTTTAACGCTACTACCGCTTTTATTATCTTTTCGGAGGAACCGAGCGGCACCCCGATATTTTCGGCGAACGCCGTAAAATCTTTTTTTCTTGCATTACACAGTTTTCCGTTCATTGCCAGACCGAATTGATTATTATCTTCGGGAAGAATGACATTGACGGGCAACAAATCGTATGCCGGACTTAATTCATACTCGCCGCCGTTGGGTTTGTTTTCTATCAGCGAGAAATTCTTTAAATGCATATCCGAATTGCCGACAATAAAGCAAAACACTATACGCATAAAGAACTCGCTCAAATCGAACATCGGACGCGACGAATACCTGCTTATGATTTTGCCGCAGCGCTCGTAAGAACCTTTGTACTTATCCTCTGTCAATCTCCCATCGAGCTGACAAAAATCCTCCATGGCAAGCTTTACTGTCACGTCGTTTCGCATAAATCTATCCACACGTTTCGTAATATACGCGTAGTTGTCGCCTACTTTCAAAAGCGCAAACGGCACGACCCTGATGCCTGTCGCCGTTGCCATGCTCATAACGAGATGCTCCGCTTCCGGTAATTTTTCAAACTGCTCGGTCTGCGGCTTTAATATATAACCGGACGGGTAATTTACGAGAGTGAGCCGCGGTTTACCGCCGTCGTCGGACAAATGCAACGATAGCTTTTTTTGCACGCCCGGTACGGTATATCCCCTACTCGCCGATTCGACCGCGATCTTGTTCAAAGCAAATTCCGAAATATCTATCTCGGGAATACTCGACGTGCCGAAAAAAGCCGTAACGCATTTTTTATGCCATTGCGCCGACTTTTCTTTCGAGGATGCCGACTCCGCTATCTGCTTGCCGCAAAATAAACATTTCATAAACGTTCGCTCTCCACGCTCACATTGCCTATACAGTCTTTACACCCGACAAGCAATAATCCGAATCTGTCCCTGCGATCGATCTTCCAGCTTTTTACCAAAACATCCAAAAGCCATCCTTCCGGTATGAGCCCGTCGAAAAACGAAAATAACGTTTTTGACTCGTACGCCTCGCGCCTAAGCGGCAACGTCAAACTGACCGAAGTCGCATTGTCTGTTTGCAAATACTCCGTGTCGTATATGAACGAATATCCGTCGTCGGTCTCTTTCAACTCGCCGGCGAATGCTCCGGAAACGTAAATGTACGCGGTTCTGTAAATCATCTGTCTATCCTCTGCGGAACGACATGCGCTCCGAACATAGCAAGCGCCTGATTGACCTTATCCAACCGAACGGTCTGTTTCCCCTGCTCGAGTTCGCGTACGAATCTGAGTCCAAGTCCCGACCGCATTGCAAATTCTTCTTGAGTAAGTCCCAAAGCCTTTCTATGCTGTTTTACGTATTCGCCGATGTTATTCATTGCTTTATATTATACCCTTTAGGGACGAATGTCAAGCATTTTCAATATATTATACCCGATTGGGATCATACTATAATATTTATGAATATTTATACCCGATAGGGATTATAACAGCCTTTCATATCCATAAATAAAAAGTACGTGCGTTATTGACATTACCTACTTAAAAGCGATAAAACTCGTAAAAAAACGACGCATAAATTTTGTTAGAATGTATACATGAACATCGATGTTTCGGAAGAACCTCAATTACAGAACGCGTTACCGGACCAAGCGACGAACGACACGCTGTTTTTCGACGACGTTATGACTGCGCTTGCCGCAGCCGCGCCGCCGGGCAGTACGGTAAAGATAATCGGTTTCGAGCGTGCCGACATGTTTTTGCGCGCGGGATACAAGACCGTCGAGAACGAGCCGGACGTAACGATCGCGCGCGGCGGAGAACGCGAGTTCGAGATCGCGCGGCGCACCGAGTGCGGCAAGCTGATACTCTGCCCCACTCACGGCTACACGGCGGCGGCAAGCGCGGTATACCGTGCTCGCGACAAGGCATTCGCGATAATGCGGCGCGGCGATAAACCGTTTGCGGCAGTGTTCGACGTATCGGACATCGACGACAACCTTGCGTCGCTGTTCGGCGAGATAGTTTCGCTCGATCTTGCGGCGTTCGACCTGACGTTTTCGGCGTACATGCGCGGCGAGCGCACGGACGAGCGCGTGACGAGCGAAGTTACGCAGCTCGTAGCCGCGCTGACAGCCGAGCTCAAACCGCTCGAAAAGAACCGCACCGAACAAAAACGCGTGTTGCTGAAAGCCGGCAGACAGGCGGCGCGCATAGTGGAAAAAACGCCGGAACTGCTGCACGGTTCGGGCGCGGCGCAGACCGCGGAGGCGTTCAGGATGCTGTGCGCCGCAGAGGACCGACCGCTCGGCATGCGCGGCGAAACGGAAATGCTGCTCGGCGCGTACGTTATAGATTTTTATATCAAGAGCCTGACGTCCGCAAAACCCGAATTCCCGCCGAACAACAACAAACGTATCGACAGCGTGTGCGAATATTTCCATGCCGATCTGCCGCGTGCGTGCGTATACGCCTCGCCCATATTTCCGCCGAACAAAATGCGATTGTACGAATATCGGCTCGGCGAGTTTCGTTCCGATCAATTAAAACGCATAACGGCGCTGTCCGCACGGCAGAAATCGGCATGGCAGGTGTTTAAACGTCTGTACCCCGACGACGGATATTCGCTCAAAACGCTCGTCGATAAAACAGATATAGGGATATGTCTCGCGCTCGCGCCCGACGTGTTCACCGCCGAAACCATGCTGTCATTTCTCAAACAGACGGGTACGCTCGAAAAATATATAGTATGAAATTCAGATTTGCCGAACAGATCGCAAAACGGACGCCGAGACATTTCTCGGCGCCCGTTTTATCATATTGCGCAGGCAACCCATTCCTTGCCTGCCATTACTTGGATTATTGCTTTGCCACAAGCGGAGCGCAAGAGTCTGCGCTCCATACAAAAATTGTTATGCCTATCCCATTTTGTCATTTCGACCGGAGCGTAAGCGCAGCGGAGAAATCTCATTTACAAAACAATATGTATGAACAAATTAGGTTGATTCTTTATTCTATTAGATTTCTCGACAAGCTCGAAATGACACAATGGACGATAATATGTCGTTCTTATTATGCAAAGCATTTATATTGCGCAATTCGTAGGCAGGGAGACCCTTGACCGCCGTTTCTCGGATTATTGCTTTGCCACAAGCGGAGCGCAACGAGGTCTAAAGCTCCCTACAAACGTCTCTCTGTTATAGTTTTACGATAAACATTTACATTGCGCAATTCGAATTGGCGATGATTGTACCTTGCCCCATTTTGTCATTTCGACCGGAGCGCAAGCGGAGCGAAGAAATCTCATTTACAA
>CAJUQF010000028.1:0-3654 GCA_910588315.1 uncultured Christensenellaceae bacterium
ATCATCGTCTCGTATATTTCTTTGACTTTATCAAACGGCACGACCTGATCGACGAGCGTGTCAACCGATACAGTATGATTGGCAAGCAGGTTTATAGCCGACGAATAGTTCTTGCCGCAGCCCGTAACGGTATAAAGATCGATATTCTTTTCGAGCAAACTATTGATCCCGCACGCAACGTCCTTTTCGCTCGCCTTGCCCACGATAGCGACTTTACCGCGGTATGCCGTATAATCGCAAACGCTTTGCACCGGCATACCGGAGTTCACCATGTATGCGCAAGCGCTTGCCATATGTCCGCCTGTAAGACCGAGGATCTTTTTAACGACGTTATCGTCGACGGCATTGACGGTAAAGTATACGCCGGCGCGCTGAGCGAGCTTTAGCATATCATCGTGCATATCGACTATTATCGGCACAGCCTGGTAATAGATCGCAAGCTGAGCAAGGATTATCCCTTCCACCGTCGCACCCATAATTACGAGCTGATCGCCTTTTTCCACATTGAGCCTGGAAAGGGCATTGAGCGCAATGGCTATATCTTCTATAAATACGGCTTCACGATCGCTGATCCTGTCCGGGATGGTGTACACATCCGATGCGGACACGACCGAAAAGTCGCTCAAAAATCCGTCCTCCGCAATACCGAACAGCGCGGGCTTTTCGCAATCGTAATAACGTCCTTCTTTGCACGCCTTGCAGTTGTGACAGCCTGCCTGCGGATACGTGACGACACGCTGACCGCGCGCTACGCCGTGAACGTCGCCGCCTACTTCCGATACGAATCCGACGCACTGCCTTACGGGAATGATCGGATATTTATTTGTGAACCGTCCCTCATAAACAGCTATGTCGGAGAGAGTTATTCCGCACATCAGATTCTTCAGTTTAACACAAGTCTCGCCGACAGGCAGAGCGTCCATCTCATCGAGTTCGATCGTATGCGGAGCGTGGATTCTATACGCCTTCATATATTAACCGCCAAACACTGCTTGGATTGCGCGACATCGACAATACGTTCGATCCGTAGCGCAATTATATTATAGCATATCGGCGCTCGAATATCAAGTGTTTATTATAGCCTGTTTTTTTGCGAAAGAAATACCGCGAACAATGCAAAAGCCGTGCATCTTTCGACACACGGCATACGCACCGATCAGATACGGCTTATTTGTCTTGATCCAAAGGAAGCAATGTCGCCGGATCGACGTAATCGCCGTTCTTTTTGAGTTCGAAGTGAATGTGATCGCCTGTTTTCAGCTCGCTCATCATGCTCGTGCTCGACGTGCCGATCTTATCGCCGGCTTTGACTTTATCGCCCGCCTTGACGGTCACTTCGCTGCCGAGCGATTTATATACGGATACATATCCGTCATCGTGTTCTATCGTCACTACGTTGCCGTCGATAGTCGTCTTTTCCACCGTCTTTACCGTGCCGTCAAGCACCGCAACTACGTCGCCGCTGCCGACAAAGTCAACCGCGGGATGCCACTGCCACAGATCGAGCGTTTCCCACAATACAAGTTTTTGATCGCTGTATTCCATGCCCACCTCGGCGTTTTTCATCGGCAAAACGACCGTAGGCGTGGTGTCCGCAGGCGTGTTGGGCGGATCGATGACCGCACCGCCGTTACCCTTCTTTTCGGGCAGAGTGAATACGACGGACAATGTAATGACTGCGGCAATGACCAATACCGACACTACGACCGCTATTGCATATTTATGCCGAGCGAAAAAGTTTTTCTTTTTATCCTTGGTTTGCGACTGATAAGTTTTCATGTTTTTGACCTCCGTACCGAAGATTATTGCCTTTTATTTTTTGCTTATACATGTATGTAAAAAATTTTTTCAATAACATCCGGACAACAGCGGCGTACCTATGCTGATCTTTCCGTTGCAATATGCCGCCATGACATTATACACTTTGCCGTCCAATGTTTTTTCGGGCTTATTGCACACTCTCGGGCTGTGCGCATACACGATCAAAAGCCCGTCCGTTTCGACAGATTTTACCTGTTTTGCGCAGATACTGTCGAGCGCCGAATACATGTCATGCTCGCTGCCGTAAAAGTCCACGCGCACGGTTTCGTCGCACGGATAGCACAGCCCGGCATAGACGCCGCGCTCGGTATTATCGAAGTACGCGCGAGGCTCGCCCAACTGTCCAAGCGGACTGAACCACACGGATACGAATACCGCTATACAAACGAATAGAAAAACGACGGCATAAAGTTTCTTCATGCCGTCGATTATCGACAAATCGTATGGATTTTATTCGTTTCATACTGCGTATACTGCGATACGGATTATTCCTGCGGTTCGCCTTTTGCGAGATTATACAGTTTGACGCTGTTATCGACCGTCTTTTCCTTAGCCATCGCGCCGTACTTATTGACGTCGTTGAGACTCTTAGGTCCGTGATGCAGACACAGCGCGCCGTTCACGCATCCGCCGTCGCAAGCCATACCTTCGAAAAAGTTATACGGCGATTTGCCCGCCTTAAGCATGGCAAGCTGTTTACGACATTCGGCAAGTCCGCTCATCGCTACGGGATTGACTTCGAACCCGCGTTCCTTTGCGAGCGCGATGACGCCTTCCTGTATACCGCCCGAACGCGCGAATATCCTGCCGTAATAGGACGCATTGTCGAGCGCCGAGTCCGGAAGCGACGAAACGTCGATATTTCGCGCGTCCAAAAACGCCTGCAATTCTTCGAAAGACATGACGCAATCGACATAATCTTTGGCGATGTCCATTTTGTATTCGAATTTTTTAGACGTGCAAGGTCCTACGAATATGACCTTACCCGTCGGGTCGAGCGCCTTTACGAGTTTGCCGGCCATGACCATGGGCGACGGCGTCGACGAAATGTATTTGGCAAGATCGGGGAAATTTGTTTGCACGAACTTGACGAAACTCGGACAGCACGAAGTTGTGAGCGTTCCGTGTTCTTTCAGTTCGTCCGCTTCGTCGTTGAGCGTTAGGTCGGCGCCGAGCGCGGTCTCGAGCACATCGAAGAACCCGAGTTCTTTCATACCCGAAATAACCTGCTCTATGCGCGCGTAATCGAACTGCGCCACTATTGACGGCGCGATTATGGCGTACACTTTGTATTTGGTATTGTTCTCGGATTTCTTGAGAATATCGAGAACGTCGAGTATATAAGATTTATCGGAAATCGCGCCGAACGGACACTGATAAACGCACGCACCGCAGCCGACGCATTTATTGTTATCTATGACGGCTTTTTTATCCGAGTTTACTTTTATCGCATTCGCTTTGCAACTCAACACGCACGGGCGCTTTTGCAAAATAATAGCGTTATACGGACATGCCTGCGTGCATTTGCCGCACTCTATGCACTTGGATTTATCTACGACGGCATGCTTGTTCTCTATGGATATGGCATTCTTGGGACAAACGTCCACACACCTGTGCGAAATGCAACCTCGGCACGCCGGCGTGACGAACACTCCGTCCACCGGACATTCGTCGCACGCTATATCGATAACTTCAACGACATTGGGATTTGATTTATCGCCGCCCATTGCGAGTTTTAACCGTTCTTGAAGTATAGCGCGTTCTTTGTAGACGCAACATCTCAGGCTCGCCTGCGGTCCGGGCATTATTTTTATGGGGATATCGTAAAATATA
>CAJUQF010000028.1:3664-19371 GCA_910588315.1 uncultured Christensenellaceae bacterium
AATATATCGTTTTTCAGCCCGTTGTCGTAAGCTTTTATAAGCTCTTTTATAACGTCGTATTTGAGTTTTTGTACTGTAGTATCGAATAATCTGTTTTCCATATACTGTATCCTAATTGTATCGAACGTTTACGGTCTTGCCCATCTTGCGCAGGTTAGCGGCAAGCGAATCTATCAGTTTGAGTTTCATTCTCGTCTCGATAGGCAGTCCGTCGTGCGCATGATTTTGCGACTGTCCTACGAAGAAGTTTACGTCGGTGCTGTCCTCGAACAGCAGTTTTGCGAGCAAGCTCGCCCCGTCGCGTTTGTTAAGTTCCGCAGCGGCTGTATCCGCGGGATCGAGATACCGTTCCGAAAGCTCGAGAACACGCTTTACCGTGATAACGCCTTCCGTCGTCAGATCGATGCCGTCTATATAGCCTATCGGCGGGATGTCCTTATCCGGGAATTCGAAACTCGTGCGTACTTCTTTGCCGAGCTGACGCGCCACGATCTGAGAACTTGTACCGCCGCAAACAGCTTTTTTACCGGGCAGCTTCATAAAGTCTTTTACATACTCGGCGTCGTCCTCTTTGTGAATGGGCGGACCGACAAAAACGGACACAGGCGCATGCTCGCGTACCTTTATGCACAGCGCGGTCGTGTCGTCGCCGGGCATATTCATGTACAGTTCGTTGCACTCGCCGGCAAGCGTCGCAGAGATAGCACGCGCCGACATGCCGGGTTTGACAGACCTACGCAGATAATCTTTTATTTGCGGGCGTTCCCACCCGAAGTTCATGAGCATGCCTATACCTGCATGTTCAACGCCGTCGCTCGTAACCACTATAGCGTCGCCGGGCAAAAGATCGAGTTTGGTGGTATACACGTTTTTACCGTATATTACCGACTTTTCGCGCGGAAGATCGAGCGCGTCGCCGTTGCGCAGAAGAATGGCCGCCGGATTGTCGAATTCGAGCAGATCGCCGTGTCCGTCGCTGTTTATTATGAACACGGAAAACGTGGCATACGCGACGCCGCGCACTTTGCATACCGGCAGCGACGCGATAAGAGTCTCTATGCAATCCTTTATGGGGATACCGCCGGCAAGCATAGTACATAAGATCTTGGACGATAGCGTCGCGAGAATATTGGCTTTAACGCCGCTGCCCATACCGTCGCAAAGCACGGCGGTAAGAACGTCGCCGTTCTGCGACATTTCAACGCGATCTCCGCAAAGCTCTTCGCCTTCGTGATTTAAAGATGTATATCCCCTGTCGATAAAGTAACTCAATTTTCTTTTTCCTTCAACATGGCATCTTTCAATTTGAGCAGCGCCACTTTCGTTTCGGCAGTGGTCTCGCCGAGCAGCGACGCGATCTCCTGCGCGACGCGCATTTGCTTTTCTATAACGGTATCGGTTACGGCAAGCGTGTCGCGTTTGACTTTGTTCAGTTCCTCGTCGTAATTGACCTTATCGGTAATATCGGTAAGCACTATCAAAAGAGATTTTTCTTTGGCTAACGGCACGATATTGATATCGACATATTTACCCGTCTTATCGAGCCGCATTTTATCGACATGGACCTGCGTCATGTTCTCCGCCGCCCGGAATGCCGCGGAAGGATCGAAGCAGTCGAACACGTACTCCGTACTGCTCGAACCTATCATAGCCTGAGCTCTTCGATTGATCTCATGTATCTTAAGATCGAAATCCGCAACGATAAGTCCGTTGGGACTGTTCTCTATTATGACGTTGCCCATCGACTCGGCTTTCTCGCGCATGTACGGCACGCACATTTCGACTTCGGCATAACCGTTGACGACAGCCCATGCTTTTTCGCGGCACGTGGAATATCCGCATGCGCCGCAATTAAGTTCGTCCGCCGCGCAAGTTTTGCCGGTGCTTTTGAGAATCGATCTTATCTCTTCTTCGGTAGGAATACGATCGCCTGCCTGACGAGGTTTATGTACGGCGGAAATATCCGTGTATTCGGGAACGACGTCACGCGGCGCGGAGTTTGTATAATTGCGCACCATGACGTTGGCTTCCACACTGCCGCCGGCACGCTTGATCGAACACGGTCCGTTTATGCACGCGCCTTCGCAGGCGTTTATTTCCAAGAACACGTTTTTGACCGACAACAGATCGTCTATCGCCTGATCGAGCCGCGACACGCCGTCGACTGCTATATATTCGTACCCTTCGGGGAAATCGTCGAACGATTTGATGATACCGCGCGAAATGGGATAGAACTTCGCGCTCATCTCCGTTTTTGCGGCGGTAACATCGACGGCGGCATCGGCAGTCGCCGCGACTTCTTTCGTCGCCGCAATCTTTTTACGTTTGACGGGAACAACGGGCGCGGCATTTATATTTATGCCTTTTTCATCGAGCATAGCCGCAAGCTCTTCGAACGTGAGCGCACCCGACAGTCCGTTTTCTCTCGCCTCGCGCTTTTTGGCAATGCACGGTCCGATGAATACGATATCCGCATCCGGATAGCGTTTTTTAAGTATCTTGTAATGCGCGACCATCGGCGAATCGACGGGCGCAAGGTATTTGAGCGCTTCGTGATGATACAGTTCGATCGCACGGTTGACAGCAGGACATGCCGACGTAATAAAGTTCTCGTATTTGCCGGAACTCAGCAGTTTTTTATACTCGGCAGTGACAGCCGCCGCGCCTTCCGAAGTCTCGAACGCATCGGAAAATCCGAGCTCGATCAACGCTTTACGGAACGGCTCGAACGAAGTCAACCCGAACGACGCGATAAACGCCGGCGCCACCGTCGCGATGACGCGCTTACTCTTCTGCAAAAGTCTGTAAATATTCTGCGCGTCGCTATGCACGCTTTTGGCGTTCTGCGGACAAACCTGAGTGCAATGTCCGCAAAGGATACAGCGGCTCTCTATTATCTTCGCCTGCCCGTCGCGCGCATCGATCGCTTTGACGGGACACGAACGCAAACACTTATAACAGTTTTTGCAGTTGGCTTTTTGAAAATCCAAATAAAGCATGGCAATCTCCGAAAGATGTCGATTTACGCAAAAAGATATTATCGCTATTTTGCCAGCGGTAATATCTCGTTTACGAACTTTTCTTCGGCGTTTGCGCCGTTTACGTTAAGTATGTAATTGCCGTCAGCCTTGACCGCAACGCCGTCCGAACACCGCCCCAAACAGAAGCAGGCCCGTAATTCTATTTTTGCCGCCGCATCATATTTGTCGATGAGCCGTTTAAACGTCTCGATCACGTCGTACGAGCCCTTTAAATGGCAGGAACTGCCTACACATACACTTAATACCATAAGCTTATCCTTACGCTTTTCGCGCTGTTGTTATTTACGGCTTTGCCGCAAGAGTTAAAGGATCATTGTTTGTATACGAATTTTCCACGTCGGTCTCCCCTATAACGGAGAGACCGAACGAAAGGAAAAAGTCAAAAATAATTGTTATTGCCTATCGATAGCTATGCTCGAAGCTACGCATATAAGCGCGACGCTTGACAAAGAAGTTATTTCTCTGCTTTACGCAACGCCCCAAAAAAGCGCATGTGAGAGCGCGGAGATGCGAGTTAGACGGACAGCCGGTGACAAGGCGCGACAGGAATTTAGTTAAGCCTAAACAACCAAGCGCCGAGAAGCACGCAGTTCGTATAACGACGCATATACGCGCTCGAACCGATGCTATACGCATTCGAACTTAGTCGTACTGACAAACATCCGCCCACTTAGCCAGCATCTCGCGCTCGTGTTCTTTGCCCTTAGCCATTTGCGATGCCGCAACGATGGGCAGCCATTGCTGAACGTATTGAACCGCCGTGTCGGATTTTTTGCAGAAAGTATTCATGTAGAACGCCGCGGTCTTTTCGTCGCCGTCGAGCATGAACAACAGATATGTGCGCGCCGTGTCTGCGGACGCATTGCCTATCGTCGCGTGCGACCAGTCGATGACGCATGCTCTGTCGTCGTTCGTTATTATGACGTTGGACGGATTGAAGTCTCCGTGGCAAAGTTTTTTATGCTTGGGCATGCCGTCGAGTCTCATATGCAATTCGTAACGCGACGATGCATCGAGTCCCGACATATCTATCTTGCGCATAAATTTTGCACGCTGTTTATTGAGTTCCGGCGCGGTGAGCGCGTGCATGGAAAGCTGAATATCGATAAGCCGTTCAATATATTTATCGTGCTTTTCGGGATGTTCCTCGATAAGCTTTGCGAGCGATTTGCCCTCGACATAATCCATAACAATGGCAAGTCTGCCGTCGTCCAAACGTTTGACCTCGTGAACTTTGGGTACGAACAGTCCCGTTTCCTCGACGCGGGTTTGATTCAGAACTTCGTTGAAAATATCCGATTTTTTATAGTCCGCGGCAAATACTTTGTAGCAGTAGTCACCGTCGCGATATACGGTTTTATTCGGTCTCGTGGCTATTTCTTTCATCATACAATCTCCTATTATTTTCGAAATTTTCAAGCGCCTATACACAAACGGTATAATACGGCGCTTAAAAACTATTTGCCGTAGTAGGCGTTGAGATACATCTGCTTGATCTCGGCGATCAACGGATAGCGCGGGTTGGCGCCCGTACACTGATCGTCGAATGCGTCGCGGCTCATTGCGTCGAGCGATTCGAGAAATTTGTCCTCGGGAACCCCTGCGTCTTTTATTGTTGCGGGAAGTCCTACCGCTTTTCTGAGATCGTCGAGCTTGACAAGCAATTTTTCGAATTTTTCCTCATCGGTCTTGCCTTTTATGCCGACGCTTTCTGCGACTTCCGCGTAACGGCGCAAACACATCGGATGGTCGTACTGCGGGAACGTACCCATCTTGGTAGGCGCTTCCTCGGCATTAAACTTCATTACCTGAGGGAGCAGGAGTGCGTTCGCCATGCCGTGCGGCAAGTGGTGATACGAGCCGAGCTTGTGCGCCATCGAGTGGCACGCGCCGAGGAACGCATTTGCAAACGCCATGCCCGCCATGGTGGCCGCATAAGCCATTTCGCCGCGAGCCTTCTCGTCGGAACCGTTGTTGTACGCTGTAGGCAGATAGTCGAATATAAGTTTTATCGCTTCTTTGGCGATGCCGTCCGTGAAATCGCTCGCCATTACCGATGCGATAGCTTCCAAAGAATGGACCATGGCGTCGTAACCGGAGTTGGCGGTAAGTCCCTTGGGAATGCTCATCATAAGTTCGGGATCGCATATAGCCATCTTCGGCAAAAGCTCGTAGTCGGCGATCGGGTATTTGAGTCCGCTCGTCTCGTCGGTGATGACCGCAAACGGCGTGACTTCCGAACCGGTACCGGCAGTCGTCGTGACCGCGATAAAGTACGCTTTTTGTCCCATCGTAGGGAATTTATAAACGCGCTTGCGAATATCCATAAAGCGCATCGCCATGTCTGCGAAATCCACTTCCGGATGTTCGTAAAGCACCCACATTATCTTGCCGGCATCCAGTGCGCTGCCGCCGCCGAGCGCGATTATTGCGTCGGGCCGGAACAGACGCATAGCTTCCGCGCCTTTCTTGGCGGACGCGAGCGTCGGATCGGGCTGAACGTCGCTGAACGTGGTATTGACGATACCCATTTCGTTGAGTCTGTCGGTAATAAGCTTGCTGAACCCGCTCTTGAACAAGAACTCGTCGGTGACGATAAACACACGCTGCTTGCCCATTTCTTTAAGCTCTATGAGCGCTTCGGGCATACAACCCTTTTTGAAATACACCTTTTCGGGCGCACGGAACCACAGCATGTTCTCTCTCCTTTTTGCGACTGTTTTGTAGTTTAACAAATGTTTGACCGAAACGTTTTCGGATACGGAGTTGCCGCCCCACGATCCGCAACCGAGCGTGAGCGACGGACGAAGTTTGAAGTTATAAATATCGCCGATACCGCCGTGCGCCGCAGGCGTGTTGACGAGTATACGGCAGGTTTTCATCGTATTGCCGAAAACCGCGATCTTATCTTTTGCAGAGCGTTCGTTGGCATAAATGACGGACGTATGTCCGTAGCCGCCGTCGGCGACAAGCTTCTCGGCTTTTTTGAGCGCGTCGTTAAAGTCTTTCGACTTATACATCGCGAGTACGGGCGAGAGCTTTTCGTGCGCGAACGGTTCGGTGATCTCGACCGACGTTACTTCGCCCACGAGAATACGCGCGCTTTCCGGCACTTCGAATCCGCAAAGCTTGGCTATGGTCGGCGCCGACTGACCTACTATCTTGGCGTTGACCGAGCCGTTGATGAGTATCGTAGCTCTGACCTTGTCGATCTCCTCTTTATTAAGGAAATACGCACCGCGATATGCGAGTTCTTTCTTGAATGCATCATATACGGATTGATCCACTATGACAGACTGCTCGGACGCGCAGATCATGCCGTTATCGAACGATTTGCTGTGCAATACCGACGACGCGGCAAGCTCGATATCCGCGCTGGAGTCGATAATGACAGGCGTGTTACCGGGACCTACGCCGACTGCCGGCTTGCCGGAAGAATACGCCGCGCGTACCATACCGGGACCGCCGGTCGCAAGGATGAGATCGCACTCGCTCATTACGGCGCCGGAGAGCGCTACGCTCGGAACGTCTATCCAGCCGATAATGCCTTCCGGCGCACCGGCTTTGACCGCCGCTTCGAGTACTACTTTCGCCGCCGCGATCGTGCAGTTCTTAGCACGCGGATGCGGTGAAAATATAAGTCCGTTTCTTGTCTTTAACGCCAAAAGCGCTTTGAATATCGCAGTAGACGTCGGGTTTGTCGTGGGCACTATCGCCGCCACTACACCGACGGGTTCGGCAAGAACTTCCGTGCCGTACGCATCATCGGTCTCGACAACGTCGCACGTCTTGACGTCGCGATACGCATTGTAAATATATTCCGCGGCATAGTGGTTCTTTATTACCTTGTCTTCCACTATACCCATGCCTGTTTCCTTGACTGCCATTTCCGCCAAATCGAGTCGGACCTTATCCGCAGCGGTAGCCGCCGCCAAAAAGATCTTGTCGACCTGTTCTTGCGTGAACGTCGAATACTTGACTTGCGCCGCGCGCACGCGGGAAATAAGTTGACCGAGCGACTGCTCATCCTGAACAATGAGTTCGTCCATAGTACCTCCGAAATTGTTTTGTTCGCCGCAGGGTGTGCGGATCTTATACCGCAGTCCCCTACTTTGCTATTATATAATATTGCTTGTCTATTGTCAAGCGTCGACATGATTCGCTCCGAATTTTTTGTACCGATTTTTATGCTCCGAATATTCGACCGCATACGCTCGATCGTATACAAAAAATACTATACGGCGAGTTATGTCATAAGTATTGATTTCCGCATGCCGATATGTTATAATCATTCAATGGAATACTTAACGCTAAACGGAATAAAATCATCGAGACTCGCGCTCGGGCTGATGCGCATTTACGACAAACCGATCGAAAATACCGACAGGCTCATACGCACGGCAATAGATATCGGCGTCGATCTGCTGGACAATGCGGATATATACGGCGGCGGCGAAAGCGAGCGCATACTCGGCAAGATAATAAAAGCCGACCGATCGCTGCGAAATAAGATCGTTTTGCAAACCAAATGCGGGATCGCAAGCGGCATGTACGATCTGAGCTATAAACACATCATCGAAGCCGTTGACGGATCCCTTTCCCGACTCGAAACGGATACTATCGATATATTGCTTTTGCACCGTCCCGACACGCTCATGCGCCCGGAAGAGATAGCGCATGCGTTCGACGATCTCGAAAAAAGCGGCAAGGTCAAAGCTTTCGGGGTAAGTAATTTCTGCGCCGAACAAATAGACTATCTGCAATCTTTCGTCAACCAAAAACTCTGCGCAAACCAAATGCAATTAAGTCCTACATACTGTCCGCTGATAGATTACGGCATAAACGTAAATACTCCCGGCGCATGCGATAAAGCAGGCGGAACGCTCGAATACTGCCGCAAAAACAATATTACATTACAAGCGTACGGACCGATGCAATGCTCGTTCACCGACGAGACCGGATTCTTTTACCGCGGCGCATTTACTACCGAGCATGCGCGAAAAAAATATTTTGCGCTCAACTTTATGCTCGAAGGACTGGCACAAAAATACGATACCACGCCGGACGCCGTTGCTCTGTCCTGGATACTCACACACCCTGCAAACATGCAAGTCGTAGTCGGTACGACGAACGCCGAACGCCTGCTTTTATACAAAAACTGCTGCGAAGTTCCGCTATCCGCATACGAATGGTACAGGATCTACGAGGCGGCGGGACACAAGATCCCGTAACGCCCGACGGGTATATAAAGTTTTGACAGCGTTAATGATCTATATAAAATTATCGAATAGCCACCGCGATTGCGCCGCAAACGGAGAATAGAACTATGAGCAATATGGGCTGTATTTACGGCACCTTGAGCTGGTTGATATCGCTCAACATCAAATACAAAAGAATTTGCGAAGATCCCGAACGCAAAGCCACGACGATATACTTCGGCGTATACTCCATGATCGTAAGCCTGTTCTGCGCGGGGCTTATATTGCTTTGCTCCTGGGGCGCGCTTGCTTTGTACTCAGGAATAGAAAACAGCGGTATATCGGAAATACTGATGTGGCTGTTTATAGCAATGCTGATTATTTGCATTATCGTACTCGTTGCCGAATTGATCCTCGGCGGACTTATGGGAATAGTATATCAATATCGGTGCAACGACCATCCGATACGCTATATCGCTACGGCGGTTTTTGCCGTGATAATCGCCGCACTCGTCGCAGGACTGATATTTGTATTGTAATTGATAACTCCGAACATGCAACAACCGTTGTACTATGGAGTTTTACACCAATAAAGATATATTGTCTATATGAATGCAACCGAGCAAGCCCGTACGCCGTAACACATCGGAAAAACCGACAATTAATCACCTAACGAAAAAAACACAGTTTGAAAAGTCAACTGCGTTTTTTCGAATGATAATTCAAATTTATTATACTAATCGAGAACGTGTATGCCCATGACATCAAGGAACGGCAATATCGTCTGCGCGTCAAACACTGCGGTCGAAGCGAGTATTTTCTCGCATACCGCGTCAATCTCGTCGTGCATATTGAGCTTTGCCTCGAGCGGGCTTACGGTGCCGCCCTGCGCTTTTAACAGTCGTTCGACTGTCTTTGCAAGCGGGATCTTGGTTTCTTTAGCGTCGAACTTCATAGTGCCGTCGAGATAAAGCTGAGCGGTTTTGAGTTCTTCGGACAGCTTGGTCGGAAGTACGAAGTACCCGAGAATATCCGTGACGGACAGCGCGGACGATTTGATCTCTTCGTAGTCCGCAGCCATGCGCGGACGCTTGAGCGCCGTCGACCGAAGAACTATATCGAAGCAATATTTGCCGTTTACCCTGCGGCAGATCGCGCTCGCGAAATTCTTTGTGCCGTCGTTCAATATACGTTCGTCGGAATAACCGCGCCATGCCTTGATGAGTTTATCGGCAAACTCGACGGTCTTTTCGAGATTGGAATGAGCAAACCGGATCACTGTCGAATACCAATCGACCGTTCCCATCTCGAGATACGGATACTCGGCGGATTTGAGCCGCGTTCTATAACCGCGTTTGAGCATGGGAGTCGAACGGAACCCCGTTTTGATATGCTCGTGTACGGTATTCTGCGCGCCGCTGCCGGCTATCGGCATATCGATCGCGGCAAAGCCGTCCGCACCCAAAAATTCCGCCGCCGACGCAAGTTTGGTCATTATGTCAACGCCGCCTTTCATCGGCTTGTGGTCGGCGTTTACGAGCACGCCGTTCTTTTCGAAATACTGATGACGCGAATACGTGTAGAACCACTCTTCGCCGGCGATCTCGCATGAAACCGTGCGCATGTTCTCTCTGCCGGACAAACCTTCGTTCTCACGGCAAAGCGCACATTTGGGATACTTGTCGGTAGTCGCCTGCGGCATAAGATTGATTATTATCTCGATACGGCTGTTAAGCTCTTTCGCTTCCCAGCGGTCGTTCTTTGCGCACTCTTCGAGATCGACATAACCGCTCTTCACCGAATAATCGTAAAAGAAGTCGAACGCCTTTTGCTTGTTTACCGAGTACGTGTCGTTGAACAGATCGTTGATCTCGGACGGTTTTAACATGATCGCATCCATGATCGACGCTTTAAGCGCTTTTTTGCCGGACTCGTCCGTGATCTTGTTCTCCAATGCGTACGCAAGCAGCGGCTCGACAAGCTTATTCGGATTGCTTGCCGAATCCACTTCTTCGGTCGGCTCCGTCGGCACAAAGTCGGTTATCTTTAGCAGCTTGCAAATACGACGCGCCGCCTGATTGCAGTCGAGTTCGTCCAAAAGCAGATACGTCTGCCCGTAAGCTAAAAGATTGGAAATCTCCTGATCTAACATATTTTTTAATCTCCTTGGATATTTTTCTTTTTAATGAATGCCTAACGAGTGGGTCTTACCGTATCTATAAACGACTCGGTATCGAATGCGTTCCACGGGAACTCGTCGGGCGGTAATGCCAAAAACTTGAGCTTTTCGCCGCTCACCGGATGAGTGAACACCAGCTTGAACGCCCAGAGCGCAAGGTGCGGACTCTTTACGAGTTTGTCGCCGGCATAACGCACGTCGCCGACTATCGGAGAACCGAGCGCTTTTAACTGTACTCGCGCCTGATGCGATCTGCCCGTCAAAAGCCGAACCGATACGACGGACAGCCCGTCTTTTTCATCTTCGATCTTTACGATCGACTCGGCTTTTTTAGCGCCTTCGAGAAGCGACGGCGCGACCGAGACGGTATTCGCCTTTTCGTCCTTGACCAAATAATGTTCGACCTTTCCGGTGCGAGTAGGTCTACCGGATACGACAGCGAGATATGTCTTTTCGAAATCGCCGTCCGGATCCTTTATCTGTTCGCAAAGCCGCGACGCCGCCTTGCTTGTTTTGGCAAAAACCATTATGCCGCCCGTAGGCCTGTCCAATCTGTGAACCAGACCGAGATACGCATCTCCGGGCTTGTCGTATTTTTTTACAAGATATTCTTTTAGCAGGGACAGCATATCGGGATCGCCGCTGCTGTCCGCCTGTGTCGGAACGTTCTGCGGTTTCAATACAACGAGAAGATGATTGTCCTCATACAGTACCGTTATACCTTCGTCACGCTCTTGCGTGTCCTTGGGCTTGCGTACGACGTCTTTCACGTCCAGTCTGAGTTTGACCTTCGTTGCTTTCTTCTCTTCCGATACTTTTTCGCCGCTCGGTTTTTCCGAGCCGAACTTAGCGCCGTTACGCCCGTCCTTAACACGCTTTTCGTATTTATCGTCTTTATAAGTCACAGTCTGCTCCTTATCGCACCGTCCACAGTCCGCTGCAACCGCAAGGCAATGCGACGTTCGTTTTTTCCGTCGACAGGCAGACTTCGTAACCGTCCACTTTGCCGCACGGAAGATTCAGGGTGAGTATATTGGAAATCGTTTGAGGCTGCAAACCCGTAGTGTAACTGTTTATCAAAAAGAATATCGGGTCTTTCAATAACTTTGCCGTGAGCGATACAAGATCGTAAATATCGTCTTCCATTTTCCAGACCTCGCCGCCTGCGCCTCTGCCGTAGCTCGGCGGATCCATGATCACGGCATTGTATGTTTTGCCGCGCTTGATCTCGCGCATGACAAACTTTTTGCAGTCGTCGATGATAAACCTTGTGTTGCCTTGCGGTACCGAATTGAGTCCGGCGTTCTGTATTGCGCGCTCCACCATTCCTTTCGCCGCGTCCACGTGAGTGACATTAGCGCCGCGCTTAGCCAGTACCGCCGTCGACGCGCCGGTGTACGCAAACAGATTAAGAACTTTTACCTGTTTATCCCGCGCCGTCTCGCGTTCGGTTATCGCGCCCAGCCTGTCCCAATTTACGGCTTGTTCGGGAAACAGACCCGTATGCTTGAAACCCATTGGTTTGACTATGAAAGTCATGTCGCGCCAAGAGACTTTCCACTCGTCGGGCATTGGCTTGTTGACTATCCATCTGCCGCCGCCCGAGCGATCGCGCTCGTAACGCGCATGGCAGTCGAACTTCTTGTAATCGACGGTGGCTTTCCATATCGCCTGCGGATCCGGACGAAGCAGCATTATATCGTTCCACAACTCGAGTTTGAGTCCGTCGCCGCTGCCGAGTATCCTATAATCTTTCCAATCGGGCGCTAACATTTTTCTATCGCAAGCGTGGCAGAATGTCCGTTGATATCCACGGTCTCGCCCGCTGCGCCGCCGAGCGCTTTTACGTCCAGCGCGAGCGTGACCTTTGCTATACGTTCACCGTGCAGATCGAATACGTTTTTAATGAACTCGTCGCCCGCAAACATGAGATTTATTCTGTCGGTAACGTCGAACCCGCAGTTTTTGCGCATCGTCTGTATCTTGGATATGATCTCACGCGCGCCGCCTTCGAGCAACAACTCGTCGCTGAGCGTCACGTCAAGCGCGACAGTCATGTCTATATCCGATTCCACGGAATAGCCTTCCGCACCGCGCGTAGCGATAAGCATGTCGTCTTTTGTGAGTTCTATTCTCTGTCCGTCGACTTCGAACGCGTACGTTTCGCCGCCGAGCGCCGTCTTTGCGGCGATATCGCCGTTCTCCGCGAGATGCGTGCGTATCGCGCCCACCGCTTTGCCGTACTTGGGTCCCACAGTTTTGAGCTGAGGTTTGACCTCGTAACCGGTAAGATCGGCGCTGCCGCCTATTTCCACTTCCTTGACGTTAAGCTCATCGGCAAGTATATCTTTGTATTGCTCGGGAAACTCGCCCGCTACCACGACTCTTGCGAGCGTCTGACGGTTTTTAAGCCCGCTCTTATTACGCGCCGCTCTTCCGAGTTCCGCCGCCTTGATGACGCGTTCCATGTCGCGCGAAAGTTTGCCGTCGATAAACTTTTTGTCCGCTTTGGGGAAATCGGACATATGCACCGACTCGGGCGCCGTCTTGTCCACACTGCGCACTATGTTGAGATATATCTCTTCGGCTATGAACGGCGTGTACGGCGCGGCAAGCTTAGCGAGCGTAGACAGCACGGTGTAAAGCGTATAGAACGCCGCGGTCTTGTCGTCCGACATGCCGCCTACCCAGAACCGTTCGCGGCAACGGCGAACGTACCAGTTGGACAGCTTGTCGGTGAAATCGCCTATAGCGCGCGCCGATTCATACAGCTTATAAGCGGCAAGATCCGCGTCGACTTTCGAGACGAGTTCATTGAGTTCGGACAATACCCACTTGTCCATGAGCGAGTATTTGACTTTTTTCTTATCTACTTTTGTAGGATCGAAATTATCTATATCCGCATACATCACGTAAAACGCATAAGTGTTGTACAGCGTGCCCAAAAACTTGTTCTGCGACTCTGTGACGGCGCGCATGTAAAACCTGCTCGGAAGATACGGCGCGGAATTGGTATAGTAATACCAGCGTACCGCGTCGGCGCCCGTCACGTCGAGTACCGACCACGGATCGACGACGTTGCCCAAATGTTTGGACTGCTTTCTGCCCTGTTCGTCCGTAACATGACCGAGAACGAGACAGTTCTTGAACGGCGCTTTATCGAACAACAACGTCGATATAACGAGCAGCGTATAGAACCAACCGCGAGTTTGATCGACCGCCTCGGAAATAAAATCGGCAGGGAAAGTTTTTTCGAACACGTCCTGATTTTCGAACGGGTAATGATATTGCGCGAACGGCATGGAACCAGAATCATACCAGCAGTCTATAACTTCCGGCGTGCGTTTCATCGTGCCGCCGCACGAACATTTATAAGTAGCGCCGTCGACATACGGTTTGTGCAATTCGATATCGCCTTTTATGCCGCACTTGTCTTTGAGTTCCTGCTTGCTGCCTATGGCTTCGGTCTTGCCGCACTTATCGCAAACCCAAATAGGCAGCGGCGTACCCCAATACCTGTCGCGCGAAAGTCCCCAGTCGATCACGTTTTCCAGGAAGTTGCCCATCCTGCCCGTACCGATGCTCTGCGGATACCAATTGACCGACGCGTTATTCTTTAACAGCTTGTCCTTGACCGCCGTCGTTTTGATGAACCAGGACGAACGCGCATAGTAAATGAGCGGCGTATTGCAGCGCCAGCAGAACGGATAAGTATGCGTACACATCGGCGCGGAGATCAACTGCCCGCGCGATTTGAGATCGGCGATGATGTCCTTATCCGCATCTTTGCAAAACTTTCCGGCAAACTTCTCCGGCGCCGTTACTCTTCCGCGTTCGTCTATCGCCTGCACGAACGGCAGTCCGTTATTGCGACCGACGCGCGCATCGTCCTCACCGAACGCCGGCGCGATATGAACGATACCCGTGCCGTCTGTCAGCGTCACATACCCGTCGGCGACTATTCTATAGCAATCCGCGTCGCCGTCGTACGTTTTGTAAAGCGGCGCGTAATGCGTACCTACAAGCTCGCTGCCCTTAAACGTCTTGACTATTTCATAGTTCTCAAAATGCTTTTCGATAAGTTCCTTGGCGAGCAAATATTTTTCGCCGTTACTAAGTATGAGCGCATACTCGAAATCCGGACCGACGCACAGCGCGACATTGGACGGCAACGTCCAAGGCGTAGTCGTCCAGGCGAGTATCTTGCATCCGCCGTCGAACTCGGAAACGAAACCAACGACCGCCGTGCGTTCCTTTACGTCCTTATAGCCCTGCGCGACTTCGTGCGACGAAAGCGCCGTGCCACAACGCGGACAGTACGGCACTATCTTGTGTCCTTTATAAATAAGCCCGCGGTCGAAAATGTTTTTGAGCGACCACCAAACCGATTCGATATACTTGTCGTCGTACGTGATATACGGATTGTCCATATCTGCCCAATACCCGACGCGCTCGGACATTTTTTCCCATTCCGATTTGTACTTCCAAACGCTCTGCTTGCACTTTTCTATAAACGGCTCGACGCCGTACTTTTCTATATCCTGTTTGCCGTCGATATTGAGCGTTTTTTCCACTTCGAGTTCGACGGGCAAACCGTGCGTATCCCAACCGGCTTTGCGCAAAACGTGTTTGCCCTTCATAGTATGGAAACGCGGGATTATATCTTTCATAGTGCGCGTCAAAACATGCCCGACATGCGGCTTGCCGTTAGCCGTAGGCGGACCGTCATAGAACGAAAATTCCTTTCCGCCCTCACGTGACTGTATACTCTTATTGAAAACGTCTTTTTGTTTCCAATATTCGAGTATCGACCTTTCCATGTCGACGGGATTATATGCGGTAACCTTTTTATACATATCGCAAAGTTGCCTCCGATTTCGTAGGGAGCGACGCCATAGGCGCTCCGTTAATGCAAAAATTTTAAATCAATAAAAACGAGTATATACAAACGTAATGCAACGTCGCGCCGATCAACGTGAATATGTGACGCAGCGTATGCCATGCCGGTATGGCAGGCGCTTTCACTACGATTGCCGCGGCATATGCAAAATATCCGCCGATCAAAAACCAAAAGCCGCCCATACCGCAAAGCTCGACTATACGGTCAAGTCGCGCGACGCTTGCCCAAAGCACCGCTACGTACAATACGAGCGAGAACAGTTTACTCTCCGGCACGTCGAACGCGTTTAAAGCAATTACGATCAAAGTACAGACAGCGATCACGCCGTAAAGCGCATAGCCCCATATCCCGTCCGAAACTGCGCCGCGCTGCATTCCTATCCACATGAC
>CAJUQF010000029.1 GCA_910588315.1 uncultured Christensenellaceae bacterium
GAGTACATGTCCAAATGGAACGGCGAACTTCCCGACGTTGTTACGGGCGATTCGGCATCGATACTTATACCGCTGCCCGGAACGGGAACGGGATCCGGCGACGCGACCACGCCCGAAAATCCTTAACGCATGAACCGACAAAACGGTAGATCGAATTTGTAAAACGACGTATGCCCGACAAGTGTTTTGTAACATTTGTCGGGTTTTGCGTATAATAATAAATGTAAACTGCTTTTCGGGAATTCATATGTGTACAGCTTTAAAATACGTATCGGGAGATTTCTTTTTCGGGCGCACGCTCGACAACGACTGTTCGTACGGCGAAGAGATAGTGATAATGCCGCGCAGGCGCAGACTTGTTACGCGCAATGCCGGTACCGTATCCGCGCATTATGCAATGATAGGCACGGCAACCGTAATTGACGGTACGCCGCTTTATTACGACGCGTGCAACGAAAAAGGACTTGCTATGGCAGGTCTCAACTTTGTTGGTAACGCGTATTACAACGAGTGCGAGAGCGGCAAGGACAATGTCGCGTCGTTCGAGCTTATACCGTGGCTGCTCGGATGCTGTGCGACTGTGTCGGAAGTCAAGCGCAAGCTCGAACTTGTCAATATAACGAATGCTACGTTTAGCGATTCGCTGCCGAATGCCGAACTGCACTGGATGATAGCCGATCGCGATCGCGCGATAGTCGTGGAAAGCGAGAAGGACGGTTTGCACGTTTACGATAACGATATCGGCGTACTCACTAACAATCCGCCGTTTCCGGTACAGATGTTTTGTCTGAATAACTATATGTGCGTTTCGCCTAAGCCGCCGAGCAACGGGTTTTCGGATAAAATCAAAATGGATATCTACAGCCGCGGCATGGGCGCGATCGGTTTGCCCGGCGACGTTTCGTCGCAGTCTCGGTTTGTACGTGCGGCATATACGGCGCTCAATTCGCCCGTGTGTTCCTCATGCGAAGAAAGTATCTGCCAATTTTTTCATATTCTCGGATCGGTCGATCAGGTTCGCGGCTGTTGCGTCATGGACAGCGGCGATTACGAAATGACGATCTATACTTCGTGCTGCAATGCGAGTAAGGGGATATACTACTACACCGGTTATAATAATCACCGGATCAACGGCGTTGATATGAATAAGGTCAATCTCGACGGTACGGCGCTTTTCCGATATCCGATGATAAAGACCGAGCAGATATATATGCAAAATTAAGCCACTGCTTTTACGACCCGCGCAAAGTATGTTTGACAAACGCGCGGGTTTTTTATATAATGTTGAAAAACGTGTTCGATCCGATATTACTTCGGAAACGTCGGACGACGAAAAGGAAAATACAGTGGATAAATACATAAAGATAAGCGGAATGCAGAAGCTCACGCTGCTCGATTATCCCGAGCATACTGCTTGCACATTGTTTGTTCCGGGTTGTAATTTCAGATGTCCGTTTTGTCATAACAGCGAGCTGCTCGGCGGTGACGTGGAGTTTTACGACGAAGCGGAAGTGTTTGCATTCTTGCGCAAGCGCGTCGGGGTTTTGGAAGGCGTATGCGTGACGGGCGGCGAGCCTACCGTGTATACCGATCTCGACCGCTTGCTCGGTAAAATAAAAGAACTCGGGTATCTCGTCAAACTCGATACTAACGGCTATCGACCGGACAGGCTCGAAAAACTCGTCGGTTCGGGACTTGTCGATTATATAGCGATGGATATAAAAAATTCGCCCGAGCGCTATGCCGAGACTATAGGTTTGCCGGACACTTTCGATATCGCGCCGATAGAGCGGTCGATCGACATAATAATGAACGGCGGTATGGATTACGAATTCAGAACTACAGTATCCGCCGAACTTTTCGACGATAAAAGTATCGAGGGTGCGGCGCGAATGATAATCGGAGCAAAAAAGTATTTTCTGCAAAAGTTTATAATGCGCGATACAGTACCGAGCAAGACGCTCACGTCGCCGCAGGATATCGTGCTGTCTCGATATCTCGATATCGTAAGGCGATTTGTACCGAACGCCGCGATACGCGGCATATAATGCCGTTAAATACCGATACTCCGGTCTTTTTGCCGTAAATGCTTGATTTCGGCGCGCCGGTATTGTATAATCATACCGAAGGTAGTTTTATGAAAGACATAGCCGAAGTTTGGCAGGAAATGCTGTCGATAATGGAAGTCGAAGTCCACTCGTTGGGGTTTGACGTATGGATCCGTCCGTTGCAGCCGATCAAGGCAGAGGACGACGTGCTTGTGCTTTGCGCGCCGTCGGACGGCGCCAAGAGCGAAGTAACGTCCAGGTATTTGCCGCTTATGAAGCATGCTTTGCGCGAGATAGAGGACGCGCCCGGCGAGCTTATCATAGTGTCCGAGGACGAAGTGCCTCAGCCGGTGGCGGAAGAGGCGCGTTCGGAACGCGTTATCGAAGAAGAAAAACCCAAGCCCGCCGGACTCGGGACGCTCGATCCGCGTTATAACTTCGGTGAATTCGTTGTCGGAGATTGCAATCGACTTGCGTACGAGGCGGCGCTCGCTGTTGCCGAAAAACCGGGCGAGATGTTCAATCCGCTGTTTATTTACGGCGACGTCGGACTCGGAAAAACGCATATTATGCAGGCTATAGGCAACGACTTGCGCATAACAAGACCGCATTGCAAAATGCTGTATGTCTCCATGGATACGTTCATAAACGAATTTATCGCGTCCATACGAGGTACGCACGGCGTAAACAATCAAGCGTTTCGCGACAAGTATCGTTCGGTCGATCTTCTGATGATAGACGACGTGCAGTTTTTGAGCAAGAAACCGTCCACGCAGGACGAACTATTCCACACGTTCGAGGCGCTCAAAAGCGCGGGTAAGCAGATGGTATTCGCGTCCGATCGCAGACCGCAGGACATTCCCGATCTCGACAGCCGCGTGCGTTCGCGGTTTGCGTCGAGCATGATCGTCGATATGCAGTCGCCCGAACTCGAAACGCGCATTGCGATATTGCAAAAGAAATCGCAAAAAGCCAAACGCAATATCGGCATAGAAGAACTTTCGTTCATAGCCGAGCGTGTCACGAGCAATATCCGCGAAATGGAAGGCGTGCTTACGAAAGTCATATATCTATCCACACTGTACGGACGTAAGGTCGATTTGGCTATCTGTCAAGAGGCGCTTAAAGACTATTTGGCGGCGGAGAGCGACGACGTTTCGGTCGACGAGATAATAGACTGCACGTGCAAGTATTACGGCGTTAACAAATCGGACGTGGTCGGCAAACGCAAGAACAAGGAAGTCGTCATGCCGCGCCAAGTCGCCATATATCTTATAAACGAGTTTACCAATATCCCGTTAAGCTCGATCGGAAGTTATTTCGGCGGCAGGGAACACACTACGGTCATGTACGCGCGCGACAAGATATCCGCGCTTATCGTTTCCGATCCGAAAGTCAAGACCGCGGTCGCAGACATAAAAGCGATGGTACTGAGAAAGTAACGAAGCCATTCGCAAAAAGTTGTTGACATACATATAAATTTAGTGTAAAATATAATTCATGGAAAACCCTTTGCCACGAAGTGTAATACCCGTTGCGGTTACTGTCGCATCGGATAAAGAACCCGTGACCGTCGACGGTGAGCTTATGCAGTCGGCAAGCGGTTTTACCTTGGAATTTTCCGTCAAGCACGACAGGTTTACAGTTGCACACGACGGGGTAGCTACGCGGATCAAAGCCGACGGCGATATGTCTTACGATATCGAGCTTAAAGCGGAAGATACATCCACGGTCCTTTCTACGCCGTTCGGCATGGTGCGGTTTGCCGTAAGGACGCTGATGCGCGACGTAGTGTCAACGGACAGCGGCATGAAAATACAGCTTAAATACATTCTCGCGTCTGATGCCGCGGGAGAGATCGAACGTACCGTAGATATCTCGGTGCGCTTTTTTAATAAATAAATGTTTCCGCGCTCGGTCGCGACGTTGCGTGAATAAACGATCGCAACTTGTTTACTTTAAAACAGGAGTTTTTTACACAGACATGAAAATCAAGTGGTTGGGACATTCTTCCTTCTTGCTTACCGAAAGCACCGGCATCTCGCTATTGACCGATCCGTTCGATCCCGAAATGGTCGGGTACGGGTTTGCCGCGCCCGACGTCGATATAGTGACGGTATCTCATTCGCATGCCGATCACAATTATTTAAAGGGCGTTAAGAGTTATAAACAGCTTTATGACGCAGAGGGTAAGTTCGAGTACGAGGGAAAGGTGCATATAACCGGTATAATGTCGTCGCATGACGAGTGCGAAGGGCAAAAGCGCGGTAACAACATTATATATAAGATCGGTATGGACGGATTGAACATCTGTCACATGGGCGATATAGGCGAGCCTTGCAGCCCCGAGCTTATAGAACGGCTCTTGCCGGTCAACGTGTTGCTCATTCCCGTCGGCGGTAATTATACCGTGGACGCTGAGCTTGCAAAAGAATATGTCGATAGGCTCATGCCGGATATAGTTATCCCCATGCATTACAAAATCAAACATTGTGAACTCGACATCGATAAAGTCGAACCGTTTGCTCGCATGTTCGACGACGAGTATGTCAGCGAAGAGATAGACGAACTCGATCTCGACCGTATGGATCTCGGCGACGCGACGCGGCTCGTCATATTGGATAAAACAAAAATATCGCAATAATAAATCAAACGTCGGCTCGTGTTTAAAGCAAACCGGCGTTTTTTTTGTTTGCGGCAAAGCAATAACACGAGAAGCGGTGGTCAAGGGTGGCGCCCTACGAATTACACAATATAAATGCTTTACGGTAACAAACGGAACGCCGAGACGTCGTTCCCTACGAATTGCACAATAAAAATGCCTTACAACAGGTAAGGAAATAAAACATATATAATTACAATTATGTTCCAACGAAGAATACCAATATAACCGACGTTTGTAGGGAGCTTTAGACCTCGTTGCGCTCCGCAGTGGCAAGGCAATAATCAAAGTGGTGGCAGGCAAGGGTCTGCCTGCCCTACGAATTACAAAATGAAATTTCATTACGGGAGGTAAAGGAAAATAAAACGTAATATAACCGTAACGATGTATCAACGGAAAATATCAATATAACCGACGTTTGTAGGGAGCGCAGACCCATGCGCTCCGCATTTGGTAAAGCAATTAGCAAGAAAACGTCGGACCTGAGTCGGGAGGTTTTATAAAATAAAAAGTGCCTGAAAGATAATAAAAGCGGAAATATAAAGACCGAGCAATAACCGAAACAAAACAAAAACGTGTAAGGTTTTCTTGCTTACTTCTTTTTCAAAAGAAGTAAGGGAAGGAAGTTATTTTTCAAAACGAGTCCGAAAAGCTTGCAAAGCCGAAAGCAATGTGTTATAATCAACATTGCGGCTAAATAAAAAATATCCATAGTCGCGACCTTACCCGCAGCGAAAGCGGGTCATAGACCGAGAGGAGGGTATATGAACAATTACGAGATCCTTTATATCCTGTCCGACAAGCAGGATACCGACGCCAAAAAAGCGTTGGTGGAGCGTTTCAAAGCAGTCGTCGCGCCGTACGGCGAAGTGACGGCGGAAGAATGGGGCGGCGGCTCGCGCAAGCTCGAATATCCCATTCAGACCAAAATTTCCGGCAAGCATCTTACCGGCTACTATGTATTCATGAAGTTCACCGCGCCGCCGGAGATCCCCGCGGAGCTTGAGCGTCAGATGCGCATCAGCGACGACGTGTTGCGCTGGATGATCGAAAAGGTATAAGTTCGGGACAAGCCATGCCTTTGCGGCATGATTTAATCGACAATAACAGGAGATCAAGTATTAGTTATGAACAAAATTATTTTGATTGGCAATCTCACTCGCGATCCCGAATCGAACAGTACGCAGGGCGGCGTCAATTTTACACGGTTCAATATAGCCGTGAATCGTCCGTTTACCAATGCGTCGGGCGAGCGCATTGCGGATTATTTCGACGTTATCTGCTGGCGTCAGCTTGCGGAACGTTGCGCCAAATATCTGTTTAAGGGCAGCAAGGTCGGCATAAACGGTTCGGTCCAGCGCAGACAGTACGAGGATCGCGACGGTATCAAGCGCACTTCATTCGACGTAGTAGCCGACGAAGTCGAGTTCCTTACACCCAAGAGCAATTCTGTCCCCGGCAGAGACGGTTCGCAAGGCGGATATATGCCCGAAGAACCGCACCCCGTATCGGATATGCAGCCCGTCGAAAGCGACGACTTGCCGTTCTGATCCCCAAAAAATAACATCAGGAGCATAAATCGTTATGGATAAGAATAAAAACAGAATCAAAGCCAACGACGGCGACGATAAAGTCCGTCGCAATCGCCGTCCCGCCAAAAAACGCGTTTGCGAATATTGTCAGGGTCACATCGACCACGTCGATTACAAAGATGTCGAGCGTCTCAAAAAATATATCGCGGAAAACGGCAAGATCCTGCCGCGCAGAGCGACCGGACTTTGTGCCGAACATCAACGCGACGTGACGACCGCCATAAAAAGAGCGCGCGTAATGGCGTTACTCCCTTTCCGCGGCGAATAATACAAAGATGTTGTAAGATTACAAATTCAATCAGCGCGAAACATACAAAAACAACCAGCGCGAAATTAAATAATCTTACAACAGAACATCAAGTAAATTTAATACAAAACACTCAAAACCTTGCTTATGATATGTGTTTTCGATTATTCGACAGATCGGATCGTGTTTTGGCGAGGTTTTTATATTGCTTGGAATTTGACATATGAACAATAACGTGTTCAAGCTTAACGAAATCCCGAAAGATTTGGGAAATCTCATATTCGAATGCGACGATTCGCAGACGATGTACGACATGTCCGATGATAAGCGCAAGGCGATGTTTCGTTCGCCCGCAATGTATGTTTTGCTTGCGATACTCGCGTTTATGATAGGGTGGTATGTTTACAGCCTTGTGTCGATGAGCTTGCGCGAAGGCTTTTTAACGGCGTTTGTTTCACATTTGTCGGGATTTATGCTGCTCGCGGTGACAGGCGCGATACTCGTGATATCTGCGTTCGGTTTGTGGGGCAAATTCATGCGTTTCGCGTTTAAAAAAGATCTTGTACGCGCTCGGGGTTCCGACGGAGCGCGTATGCGTGCGCTTAAACAGGAGATCGAAGAGACGGACGCGCGCAAACCCGTCCGTAACGCTTTATCGATATACGAAGATTATATAGTCGTGGTGCGAAAAGGCAAGCGTACGGCGTATGCGCGCAGCGCAGTGTGCGGCGTGAGCGTGCGCAGTTTCGGCATGGACAGAAAGGTCGTATTCGTATCGGAGTCGGGCGAAAAAGCGTTTTTCGTGGTCTCTCAAGATAATGCGCGCGAAATACGGCGTATTTTCAACGATCTCCTTATAGAGTCGCCGCAGTATGACGAGCTTATGAAAAAATCGGCAGAAAATCGTCGGCGTGATCCTAAAAAGGCTCGGACAAAAACGAAATGGCATTGCGATAAATCGCGTGGCGCGATGGCGGGACTTACGCTGTTCATGCTTATACCGATGGGCGCGGGAGCGGCGGTGATAGCACTGCATTATTATGTCAATGCGCAGATCCCTATGTTTTTGGGCGTTTTCTTCATAATGGGCGGAGTGATAGGTCTGTTCAGCGTATATTCTTTTATCCCCGTCGTGCATACCTTTGTAATGCCGTTTTCTTTCGGCGTTATGCTCACTGTTGCGCCCATGGGAATTTTGGGCGCGATATACTCCGCCGAGGAAATTGTCTTTACATTCTCCGAGATATTCAAAGTATTCACGCCGCTCAATGCCGGGTTTGTGTTCTTGACGCTGATGGGCGTGTTTGCGGTGCTGTATTCTTTTTACGCGCTGTATAAATTCATTCGCTACGGCGACAGCAAATAACGCGCCAGCGTCGGGTAAGAAAAGCCCGTGCGACGATAGTGTTTTTAATGCGGAACGCGCTTTATACAATGTCTTGACAGTGCCGCGTTTCGATTGTCTTTGTCGGATGTTTGTGATATAATTTATAGGTAAAAGGGCGGACGGGAGTCCCGTCCGGAAACGGAGTTGAGCGATGGTCGTAAGCATTATAGGCGGCGGGATATCCGGATTGACGGCAGGCGTGCTGTTGTTGAAAAACGGATACAGCGTCAACATTTACGAGAAGAATAATAATGCCGGCGGTTTTTGTACGTCGTGGAAACGCGGCGGCGTGATTATCGATGGCTGTTTGCATTGGCTCATAGGCACTCATGAGAAAAGCGCAATAGGCAAAATATGGCGCGAGATAGGCGGTATACGCGGCGACGAGTTTACAAAACTCGATAACTTTTGCAAGGTGTACTTTGACGGCGAAACGGTGACGTTTTACAACGACTTCGACAAGCTCGAAACCGAACTTTTGCGCGTGTGCGCGTCGGACGGCGACCGCGTCGAGATAGCGCGGCTTATAGACACAATGCGCTACATCGGCATGTACGAGACCGATTCTTCCGCGCCGCCCGAGCTTAAAACTCCAACTCCGCCGTCGCTCGAATTCACGTGTCGAACGATAAAGCTTTTAAAATGTACGGTAGGCGATTACGCGGAGAAATTCGATTCGCCGATATTGCGCTATGCGTTTTATAATTCGCTCGTAGACAGGCATTTATCCATGCTGTATCTCGCGACGACTCTTGCAAACATGTGTTCGGGCAATGCTAATCTGCCGATCGGCGGAAGTACCGCGCTTATAGCCAACGTCGTGGAAAAATTCGAGTCGCTCGGCGGTAAACTGTTTTTAAACACTCCGGTATCCGATATCGTGATAGAGAACGGCGTCGCGACTGGAATAACGCTGCCCGGCGGCGAGACAGTTAAGAGCGATCATGTCATAGCCGCGTGCGACGTGCATCATACATTCGAGAAACTTCTCGGCGGACGCGTGCCTTATGATACATACAAGCGCTGCGACGCCGACAAGACCAAGTATCCCACGTACAGTTTTATAGTCGCGTCGTTCAAGACGAAAGCCGATCTGTCGAACCGCGACGTCGTCGAGATATTCAAGACAGAGCCTTTCGAAATTCTCGATAAAAATTACGACGTACTCAGCGTCAGGCATTACGGTTACGATAGGTCGCTTATGACCGACGGTTATACCGTGATCGAAGTGTTTGTCACCACGTACGAGGACGATTACGAACGACTCAAAGCGATGAGCCGCGAACGGTACAAAGCGTTCAAAAAGAAAACGGGCAATATGTTACGCGATAAACTCGCAGAATGTTATGCGGCGCCGAGTGATGACATAGAGCTTGTCGACGTGCTTACGCCGCTCACATACGAGCGTTATCTCAATTCGTACAAAGGCTGCTTTATGAGTTATCCGCTCGGGGTCAAAACGCCGCAGATACTTCATTCGAGCAGAGTGGACGAAGTAAAGAATTTATATCTTGCAAACCAGTGGCTCATGTTGCCGGGCGGCACGCCGATCGCGATAATCGCCGGCAAATTCGCCGCACAGTCCGTGCTTGCTGTGGATGGCAAAGCTATCTCGTAAGAGATACTCCGCTTTCGTTTGCTTTGTGTTATTTCGGTCGGAATGACAATATATATCACTGTGTCATTTCGAGCTTGTCGAGAAATCTCATTATTTTAAAAATCAATTGTATTTTTCAATATGCGTTAGATTTCTCCGCTACGTTTACGTTCCGGTCGAAATGACAGACGGAGTGGGGTATAGTGAATAAAATTCAATTATACCCGTCAAACGCTTGACACTACCGGGGGGGGGGTATGCTATCATATTTTTACTATTAGACAGTAGGAGAAAAATATGAAAGCAAAAAGATTAACGGCGATAGCTCTTTCGTTTGCGCTCGGATGCGGCGCACTGATTGCGTGCGGCAACGATCCCGCGCCGACCAACGGAACTACCGTGCCGGCAACGCCCGATCCCGGTAAGATCGTCACCAAACCTGTCGACAACGAAACGTGGGTAAAAGCGTGGGATCTCGGCACGATCACCGATTGTACGCTTAAATATTCCGAGACATACGTATCGGGCAATAATAAGACCGAGCGCAGTAACGGCGCGGTCATGCTTGACGGCGATAAAATGTATGCGGTATCGTCGAAAACCGCCTCGTCCGGCGAGAAACAGGAAGATAAATTCTACTACGAGAAGAAAGGCACTGAGTACTTCCGCTACGACTACGCGGACGGCGAGTGGGATAGGTGGGGCGACGAAAGCGCCGACGGCAAAATTTATAATTTATTTACATATCTTCCCGCCGAGGCACAGTTATTGACGACCGGCATTGCGGGCGAATACGACGCGGCCGCAAGCGCATACGTTTTGACGCAGGGCACGTCGATCAAGTACACCATTAAGATCGCCGACGAAAAATTGCGCTATGTCAAAGTGGAAGTAAAAGCTACCGACACGGTGACGGTCGTAATGGAGTACAATCTTTTCAATTATGGATCGACAACCGTAACGCTCCCTGTAATATCGTCGGGCGGAGGCGGCAGTGTCGAAGTCAATAACGGGCTCGAAGGCGAAAAGTGGCGCGCCGTGTTCGCGCTCGACGGATTTGACAGCCTTACTTATGAGTTAACCGAAACGTCGAGCGGCGGTGTGCCGCAAGAGACGACATATAAGGTCGACCGCAATAAAAAAATACTGTATATGATAACCGAAAAGTCGGGTGAAGTGACTTACGAGGGGTATTCGTATGACGATGGCACTGAGTTCAAGTATATGCAACGGTCGAACGGGAACGTACAGTGGAGCACCGGTACGCACACGGCGACTTTCGAGCAGTTCTATGCGCAAAAAGCGCTCGGTATAACATACTTCGCTGGCGTGCGCGATAAGTTTACTTACCGCAACGGCAAGTATGTCGCGACCAATACGACCGCCGAAGATTATCCCGTAATAATTTTCGGGAGCGCGCATTATTACGACGTGCAAGTCAATTCGGCGGAGATAGAAATAAACGGGAACATGCTCGAGTCCATCAAGCTCGACGTCGTGGTCAACGGACATTCTTATGTCCAAGAATACAGGTTCTACGATTATAACAGTACTCAGGTAAGCGTGCCGCAAATCGAGAACGCGTAGAATATAGAATATAGATTGCAAAGCATTTGTAAGAGACCTTGCCGAAAAAGCAAGGTTTTTTATGTGGGTAAATAAGTTTACTTTTAGTCGGGTATCTGTTATAATATCTTTTAGCGATATGATTCGGGTGAAATAATAATGATAAATGTACAGAACGTAAAATTGCAATTCGGAACGCGCGTTCTTTTCGAGAACGTCAATATTAAGTTTGCGAGCGGAAACTGCTACGGGATAATCGGCGCGAACGGCGCGGGCAAGTCCACGTTTCTTAAGCTTTTGTCCGGCAAGATCGAGCCGAGCAAGGGCGAGATAACCATAGGCAAAGGTGAGCGCATGTCCGTTCTCGAACAGAACCAAAACGCTTACGACGATTATACCGTGCGCGAAGCGGTCATTTGCGGTCATAAGGAAATGAGCGAGATCCGTGCCAAGCGCGACGCGCTCTATGCCAAATCGGATTTTACCGAAGAGGACGGCAATATCGCCGCCGAGCTCGAAACAAGATACGGCGAGATAGGCGGATATGAGAGCGAGATCGATGCGGAAACACTGCTTAACAGCATAGGCATAGACCAAGCGTTGTTCGATACGCCCATGCGCGAGATCGAGCCTAAGGTCAAGGTAAAAGTGCTTATAGCGCAATGTCTGTTCGGTCGGCCCGATATACTTCTTCTCGACGAGCCTACCAACAACCTCGATATCAAGACGGTGCGGTGGTTGCAGGAATATATCAAGTCCATGGAACAGGCGACCGTGCTTGTAGTATCGCATAACCGTCATTTTCTCAATCAGGTTTGCACGCACATTTGCGACGTCGATTACTCGGCGATAAACATGTTCGTCGGCAACTACGATTTCTGGTACGAGTCGAGTCAGCTCATACTGCGCCAGCAGCGCGAGGCGAACAAGAAAGCCGAGGCGCGCATAAAGGAACTTCGCGAGTTCATCGCGCGGTTCTCCGCCAATGCGAGTAAGTCTAAACAGGCGACGAGCAGAAAACGCGAGCTCGATAAAATAGAAATACAGGACATCAAGCCGAGTTCGCGCAAGTACCCGTATATAGACTATAAGTTCGAGCGCGACCCGGGCAACGATATCTTGCGCGTGGAAAAACTCACCAAGAAAGGATTTTTCGAGAACGTAACATTTAGCGTGGGCAGGGACGACAAGATAGGTTTTATCACCGATAACAGCCTTGCCGTGGCGGAGCTGTTCGATTGTATTTTCGGCGCCGGGCAGGCGGACTCGGGCAGGGTCATTTGGGGACGCAACGTCAAGCCCGCATACATGCCGCAAAACTACGATAAGTATTTCGACGGCTGCGCGCTGTCGCTCGTAAAATGGATAGATCAATGGTCGGAAAACCACGAACAGGAATATTTGCGTTCGTGGCTGGGCAGGCTTCTGTTCTCCGGCGACGAGGCGTTAAAGCCGGCTAACGTATTGTCGGGCGGCGAGAAAGCGCGGTGCATGCTCGCGCGAATGATGTTGCTTTCGCCCAATTTCCTTATTTTCGACGAGCCGACCAACCATCTCGATCTTGAGAGCATAACGTCGCTCAACAAGGGCATGATAAACTTCAAAGCGCCTATACTCTTCATAACCGCCGACGAAGAAATAATGTCGTCGGTAGCCAACAGGATAATCATACTCGAAAACGGAGTTAAGACGTACGACAGACCCGTAACGTACGACGAGTATATAGCGACGCTGTAAAAAACGACTGTAAAAACCGTGTCTGTCGGACACGGTTTTTGTATGTAAAAATTGCATGAAAAATATGACGATTAAGGTTGACGAAAGCGCGGGATTGCGTTATAATAAACGTATGATAGGAATCGGCATAAACGGAGTTATACTCCGTGTGAAAAACAACACGCTCGGCGAGATTTGGAATATCCCCGTTCTCGGTAAGACGCTCGAAAAATGGGTCGCCAATACCGTCGGCACGCCGTGCCAAACTATAGAATGTTCGCCGGTCATCAATCTTGCCGAAAAGATCAAGTCGGTCGTCGACAGGACAAAACCGGTCACTGTCGTTCTGTATTGCGATACGCCGCTCGTTACCGCCAAGACGGTGGAGACGGCCGTACTCAGGCTTACCGAGCAGAAAGCGAACGCGGTAAAACTCCCGCGCGGCTGCGTGTTCAGGACGGAATATTTGTTCGAGCAGGAATCGCTTTTTCCGCAGGAGCCTGCAGGCGGCGGCGAGTTCGAGGCGGTGCGCGACTGCGAGAGCCTGTCGAGGATCATAGATACGATTAGACGGCGTATATTGAATTTCCATGCGGCAAACGGCGTCACCATTTACGATTATCATAATACGCATATAGATTGCGACGTCGTCATTTCCAAAGGCGTAGTGATCGAGCCGTACAACTTTCTTAAAGGCAAGACCATTATAAAAAACGACGTTCGCATCAAACCGGGCAACTATATAGAAAATTGCATTGTCGGCAGATCGGTCACGCTCGACAGCTCCAGACTGTACGACAGCCTTGTCGGCGCGGAGACCAAGGTCGGTCCGTTTGCGTATATCAGACCCAATACCGTTATCGGCTGCGGATGCAGGATAGGCGACTTCGTAGAACTGAAAAACTGCGTCATCGGCGACGGCAGCAAGGTCTCGCATTTGACGTATATAGGCGACGCGGAACTCGGCAAGGAATGTAACGTCGGCTGCGGCGTCGTGTTCGCAAACTACGATGGTAAAAATAAGTTCAAATCCATTGTCGGCAATCGCGTGTTTATCGGATCGAATGCCAACATCGTAGCGCCGGTAAACATAGCCGATCGCGCGTTTATCGCTGCGGGTTCGACAATAACCAAGGAAGTGCCGACTCAGGCGCTTGCGGTGGCGCGGGCGCGTCAGACGCTTATACCCAATTGGCAGGGCAACAATTATGCGCCGCCGAGCGAAGCGGGAGACAGTGCGCGTTCGTTTAAATTCGTCAGTTATTCGGACGGTATAATCGACGCGGCGGCGACGGAAGAGCACAACACACCGCAAGAACAAACGGACGGCAGCGTCGCGCAAGACGGCGCGGAAAGCGACGAACACGGTTTTAACGGCACGATGCCGGAATAACACTTATATCTCTCGGAGGATACCAATGATAGCTCACGGCAACAAGATCAAACTGTTTTGCGGCAACTCCTGCAAAGATTTGGCGCAGGCAATAGCGGCAAGACTCAAAATGCGGCTTTCGGAAGCGGAAGTAGGCAAGTTCAGCGACGGCGAGATTTCCGTTTCCATAGGTGAATCGGTGCGCGGTTGCGACGTATTCGTTATACAGTCTACGTCCATTCCCACCAACGACAACCTTATGGAATTGCTCGTTATGATCGACGCGCTCAAGCGCGCGTCCGCCGGACGTATTACCGCCGTTATTCCGTATTTCGGTTATGCGCGACAGGACAGAAAAGCGCGCGCGAGAGATCCGATCACAGCCAAACTCGTTGCCGATCTTTTGACTACCGCGGGTGCGGACAGAGTTCTCACAATGGACCTTCACGCATCGCAGATACAGGGTTTTTTCAATATCCCGGTCGATCATCTTTTGGGCGTGCCCATTCTCGCGCAGGCGATCGCAAACGAGCAGTTCATAAAAGAAGCGGGCGACGATCTCGTAGTGGTTTCGCCCGACGTCGGTTCGGTCGGCAGAGCGCGGCAGATGGCGCAAAAGCTCAACAAGACGCTTGCGATCGTCGATAAGCGCAGGCCCAAAGCCAATGTCATGGAAGTCATGAACATAATCGGTGACGTTAAAGGTAAACGTTGCCTTATCGTCGACGATATGATCGATACCGCCGGTACCATTGCTCAGGGCGCAAAAGCGCTTGTGGACGTGGGCGGCGCGTCGGACGTGTACGCGTGCTGCACACATCCGGTGCTTTCGGGTCCGGCTATCGAGAGATTGCAAAATTCGGTCATCAAAAAACTCTTCCTTTTGGATACCATCGAACTTCCGCAAGAAAAGAAACTCGACAAGTTCATCACGGTATCGGTCGCACCGATCTTTGCCGAGGCGATAGCGGCGATATTCGCGGATCTGCCCGTATCCAAACTTTATAACTGATAATTTATTAGAATCATAGTATGCAAATAAGCTCATCGCACTCAAGGCGCGGCGAGCTTATTTATTGGCGGAGTATTTTTGCCCGCTTGCGGGAGCAAAAATGCGACAACAACAAAGGTATGTCCCGCTGCTTGCAGCGGAACTTGCACGCGAAGCGTGCGAGTCCAGAGCTTGCTCTGGGTTTAATACCATTTATTTTACTTTCCGATCATATTGTGATACAATTTCGGTGATATGAGTTTTAACGAAAGAGCGTGGAAATTTCGGAACGGATCACGCGCTTTCTCATATTGGAGACGGAACGGATATGATCGATAAAAAGATTTTGGAAATAGCCATGATCCAATCGGCAATAGATGCGAATTGTGTCGCCGACGATTTCGTAAGATCGGATAACGTAATAGTGCGGTCGAAATATTCGGACAAGGCGAGAGCGTATCACGAATTGCCGTTTGCGTGCGATCTTATTTCTTACGGCACGAATATCGTCGCGTCGATAGACATGCGGTACAGGGACGTCGTTGAAAATTATATCGGCAAATATCCGGTCGTGAGATGTTTCGAGACGCCGAATATATATGAATTAAACGCGGCGTTCGAAAAATACGGGATGCGTATCCGTCTTATGGCGGAATACTTTCTCCCGGGTGCCGGCGCGATACCGAACCTGCCGTGCGAATACGAATTGCGAATTTTAGGGCAAGACGATTTCACGGAATTGTATTTGCCGCAATGGTCCAACGCGCTGTGCGAAAAGAGAAAGGAATTGGACGTATTGGGCGTCGGCGCGTATTCCGGCGGTAAGCTCGTAGGGCTTGCGGCGTGTTCTGCCGATTGCGATACAATGTGGCAGATAGGCGTGGACGTTCTTCCCGAAATGCGTAGACAGGGGACAGCGAGCGCGCTGACGAGTCGGTTGGCTCGCGAAATACTCGATCGCGGAAAAGTTCCGTTTTATTGTTGCGCATGGTCGAATGTTATTTCCGCGCGCAATGCGATAAAAAGCGGTTTTCGTCCGGCATGGGTCGAAATGACCGTAAAATCGGATATAGTGATCGGTCGACCGGATAAAGATATCGATAAATTATAGGTAATGAAAGCGCGGAAATGATATAAGTTTCCGCGCTTGATATTTTGATAGGATATTTTGTCGTACCGTGCGGAAAACGCCGAGTATTATACGCGTTGCGACAATTTTTTGCGTTCGCATTTTTGTTTTGTCGCTTCGCCGCCGCGAAGATGTCGCACGCTTAAGTTGAAATCGAGGATCTTACGCACCACTGTCGCAAGTTCGCGATCGATCTCCGGCAGTCTTTCGGTCACGTCTTTATGTACGGTGGATTTACCGAGCCCGAAATATCCGGCGGCGTCGCGTACCGTACATTTGTTTGCGGCGATATATCTGCCGAGTTCGATTGCACGTTCTTGTTTGCGGTCGAAATTTCCCATAATCATTCTCCGTAATCAGCGGTTGTATATCTTATTCCGAGATTCGACCCGATATGACATAAAATACCATATTACAGCGCATAACGCTACTGCGTTAAGAAAATTACTCGATCGGAACGCATTGATCGGACGTCCCTTTTCGGCGCATTGCACGCAATCACTTGACTAAACGTCGGTTATGTTTTATAATGTATCATGAATAAATAGGCAAGGAGATTATAATGGCCAAAGAATATATCATGACGGCGGCTGGTAAGCGTGAGCTTGAAGAGCGGCTCGAACACATCAAAATGGTGGAAATGCCCGCTATTGTCGAGGAAATAGCCAAAGCGCGCGCACAGGGCGATCTTTCTGAAAACGCCGAGTACGAGATCGCACGCGAAGAGCAGGCGCAGTTGCAAAATGAGATAGACGCCATCAAGGAGAAACTCGCAGGCGCTAAGATACTCGACGAAAAATCCATCAACGACGAGATCGTCTCGATAGGTTGCGCAGTCGAACTTATCGAAGCGGATATTCAGGACGGTATGGCGGAAGTCGAGCGCGCAGGGCTTACGCGCACCGACATCATCGCAGGCTTTTTGACGCGTATGTCGGTAAACGATATGCGGTTCAATCGCAATAATCTCGAGATACTTCGCGAGCTTACGTCGGATGATTATGCGGTGGCGGGCGGCGAACTGCTTGCCGCCAAGCGTTATAAAAAGGACGAGCTTTTGGATAAAGGCTTTACCGATGCGGAACTCGCGACAAAGGCAAAAGCGCGCGGCAAGCTCGACAAAAGCAAATGTACCGGGCTTAAAGTATACACGATAGTCGGTTCGCACGAGGCGGATGCGCTCAACGGCAGAATATCCAACGAATCGCGCGTCGGCGCGGCGCTTATGGGCAAAACCGATAACGACGTAGTCATGGTCGGGGATCTTTTATTTAAGATCGTGGATATCATGATCGATAAAAAAGCCGTTAAAAAATAGAAACAAATAACGATCCGAAAGAGTTTAATTATGAGTGAGAAAAACAAAGATACGAATACCGAACCGATGCAGGACGGCGCGCCTGCGGAAGATATAGGCGCTATCAAGGAAGCTAAGCTCGCCAAGCTCGATATGCTTGTTGCGGCGGGCGAAGACCCGTTTAAGATAACGACGTACGACGTCAACGCACACGCGAGCGGCATTACGTCCGCGCCGGAAGAGGGTAAAACCGTTTCGATCGCGGGCAGGCTTATGAGCAAACGCGTGATGGGAAAGGCGAGTTTCGGACATGTGCTCGATCGGTCCGGCAAGATACAGATATATGTCAAGTCCGACAATCTCGGAGCGGAAAAATACGATGCGTTCAAAAAGCAGATAGATATAGGCGATATAATAGGCGTTACCGGCGAAGTATTCGTTACGCACCGCGGCGAAGTGTCGGTTGCCGTTAAAAGCCTTACTTTGCTTTCCAAGGCGCTTTTGCCTTTGCCCGAAAAGTGGCACGGTCTTAAAGATAACGATCTGCGCTATCGCAAGCGTTATCTCGATCTGATAGTCAACGACGACGTCAAGGATACTTTTATTAAACGCAGCAAGATAATTTCGGCTATACGCAGTTATCTCGATGCCGACGGGTTCCTTGAAGTGGAGACGCCCATTCTTAATACCGTTGCCGGCGGCGCGGCGGCGCGCCCGTTCGTTACGCACCACAACACGCTCGATCTCGATATGTACATGCGCATTGCGCCCGAGCTTTATTTAAAGCGGCTCATCGTCGGCGGACTTGAGCGCGTGTACGAACTCGGTCGCAATTTCCGCAACGAGGGTATGGATATCAAGCACAACCCCGAGTTCACGATGATGGAGCTTTATCAAGCGTACGGCGATTACGAGACCATGATGACGCGCACGGAAGACATTTACCGTGCCGCGGCGCATGCGATCGGTTTAGGCGACAAAATAATGTATCAGGGCAAAGAGATAGACATCTCCACGCCGTGGCGCAGGGTAACCATGCGCGATATCGTAAAAGAAGTTACCGGCGTCGATTTTATGGCGCTCGATAAAGCGCAGGCGCAAGCCGAGATCGTTCGGCTCGGTCTGGAGCTCGAAGGCGACAAAAACGCCGCGGAGTGCATGTACGTAGCGTTTGACAAGCTTGTCGAAAGCACGCTCATACAACCTACGTTCGTGACGGGTTACCCGATAGAAGTTTCGCCGCTCGCAAAGCGCAGCGACGGCGGACTGACGTACAGATTCGAATTTTTCATAAACGGTTGGGAGGGCGGCAACGCATACTCCGAGCTTAACGATCCGATCGATCAAGCCAAACGTTTCGAAATGCAGCGTCAAATGGCAAAGCGCGGCGATGAGGATGCGCAAGCCGCGGATGACGATTTCGTAGAGGCGCTCGAATACGGCATGCCGCCCACCGGCGGTTTGGGTATAGGCATAGACCGTATGGTAATGCTTCTTACCGACAGCGCGTCCATAAGGGATGTTATATTATTCCCGACTATGAAACCCCGCAAATAATTTAGCCTCCTTGCGGTTTCTTACGCGGTGTCTTGCTACCGATATCGGCGCTTGCTGTGTTGTGCCTC
>CAJUQF010000030.1 GCA_910588315.1 uncultured Christensenellaceae bacterium
CTCTTTCTCCATCTCCTCCCTGGTCTTTGCGCAAAAAACGCAAAGCGCCCCCAGCTCCTCCAGAAACTGCCCCATATTTGCCAGAACACCCTCCTCTATCTGCTCCTTCAACCCGGCGATCTGTTCCGCTCTCTCATACGCCTCCGGGATTCGGATCCTGTGCACAACAGCCCGGCAGCCTGTTTTGATAACGGCGATCTCTTTTTCCGTCTTTCCGGTAAAGTCTATCGTATACTCTTTGACAGGCAAACCTTCTTCGTCTTCGGTCTCGGTCTCAAGTATAGTGAACCCGAGCATACGCGCCACTTCTATGGATTTCTGCTTGGTCGCCTGCGCCTCGGCTTTGGCTATGGCTATCTGGGCTTTTGCATCGCCTTCCGCAGCCGCGAGCCGCGCCTCGGCGGCAAGCCGCGCTACGGACAGTTCGGCTTCCGCTTTGATCTTGGCGACTTCCGCAGCCGCCTCCGCTTCGATCTTGGCTTTTTCAGCCTCATACTGAGCTTTGAGCTGTTGCTGTTCGGCGATCATCTTCTGTTCGACGGTCTGCTCGAACGCATCGGAAAAATCTATGTTGGTAAGCACCGCCGTGTTGACCGTTACGTAATAATTGCCGGATATAGCGCTCTTGATCGATTCTTCGACCTTGGGCGAAATCGACGCGCGCGTCTCGATGATCTCCATAGCCGAATACACGGACAGCACGGACTTGGCACGTTCTATGGACACGCTGCGGATCTTGGTGGATAACGCTTCGAGCGAGCCGTAAGTCGTCGCGATCTCTTTTACTTTGTCCGTCGCGATCTGATACTGCACCGTCATGGTAAGATCCATCGTTTGCGCATCCTTGGAATAGGCATTGTCCTGTATATCGAGCGTCTGCACTTTCGCGTCGTATGTCTCGTATTTTTCGGTTATCCAAAAATCAAAATACGTTCCCGCCGTGCGAACTTCCTTGATGTCGCCCAAATGCTTTACAACGGCTATTTCGCCTGCATCGACTGTATGGAAACTGCCGGGAATGAAGAACACCAAAAGCGCGAATACCAACGCCGCGCCGAGTCCCACCCATTTGGTTATCTTCCAAATGACAACGCTGTTGCCGGCACGCGCCTTGCTTAATTTGCGCGTACCGAGTACGAAAGCGAATACTCCCGCGACAATAAACGCCGCGAACAATAATCCGAGAGTGACTGCTATTGCCATAATTTTATATATCCCTCCGTAAATGGATTTTACAAAATAATTATACAACCCGAACAATATAAATAGCAACAAAATTTATCTTACATTTTTGCGATTTTTCTTATGCGCGCACAAATTTCTTGTATTCCATACAAGTTTTTCGCATGATTGCATTTTTCTATAATTATCATATCTGCTAAACATACGCAGTATGCGCTTGGTCGTTCTCGACCGCAGAAACGTCGCTGCATATACGACTGCGATACGCTCAATGTGCTTTATCTCTTTTAAACGCATTCGATCACACGGCAGTCGCGCGGTATTTTCGTCGATATAAAATCACGAAACGGCTTCATGCCGTTTCGCGATTTGTCTGTCTCGATACTTTGTAAAGCGTCGTTACACTCTATTATTTTTCGATAATGCTCTCGCCCGTCATTTCGTCCGGCTTTTTTACACCCATGATATCGAGCAACGTCGGCGCGACATCGCAAAGCGCCTTACCCGATTTGAGCGTCTTTCCGATATACTTATCCCCCGCGACTATAATAGGCACGAGGTTAGTCGTGTGCGAAGTGCAAGGCGAGCCGCCTTCGAATTGCATGACTTCCGCATTGCCGTGATCCGCCGTCACTATGACGGTTCCGCCCGTTTTCCATACCGCCTTAACGACCTTTTCGAGACATTCGTCTACAGCCTCGACGGCTTTGATGGCGGCGCCGAGTACACCGGTATGCCCTACCATATCGCAGTTTGCGAAGTTAAGTATCAAAACGTCTTTTCCGCTCTCGGCCTGTTCGACGGCTTTTTCCGCGACTTCGTAAGCGCTCATCTCCGGCTGAAGATCGTACGTCGCAACCTTGGGACTTGCGACGAGCACGCGCGTTTCGTTCTCGTTGGGCTGCTCCACACCGCCGTTAAAGAAGAACGTGACGTGAGCATACTTTTCCGTCTCTGCCACTCTTGCCTGTGTAAAACCTTTTGCGGCAAGGTACTCGCCGAGCGTGTTTTTGAGATGCCGCGGCGGGAACGCCGTAAAAATATTTTTGAGCGTAACGTCGTACTGCGTCATTCCGACATACGTCACCTTCTTATATCCGCCGACGCGCTCGAAACAATCGAAGTCCGGTTCCGTAATAGCGCGCGAGATCTGGCGCGCTCTGTCCGCACGGAAATTGAAGAAGATTATGCCGTCGCCGTCGTTAACGCCTTTATAATCGCCTATGACAACAGGCTCGACAAACTCGTCCATTGTTCCCGACGCGTAACTTGCAGCCATTGCGGAATCGGCGGTAGAGAAATGCTTGCCCGCCGCCGCAAATACGGCGTTATAACCGCGCGCAACGCGTTCCCAGCGGTTGTCGCGATCCATATAGTAATATCTGCCGACAACCGTGCCTACCGCGCCCGTGCCTATCTCTTTCATCTTCTGCTCGAGTTCGCGTATAAACGCTCTGCCGGAATCGGGCGGTACGTCTCTGCCGTCTGTGATGCAATGCACGTACACGGTTTTTACATTCTTGGCTTTGCAAAGCGCAAGCAGCGCATACAAATGAGTATTCATACTGTGGACGCCGCCGTTAGACAAAAGTCCGACGAGATGCAGCGCCGAACCGTTTTTATTGACGGCGTCGATCGCCGCATTGAACGCGGCATTATCGTTAAACGAACCGTCTTTAATCGCGTCGTCGATAGTGGTTATGTCCTGGTACACGACCCTGCCGGCGCCGAGGTTTAAATGTCCGACCTCGCTGTTGCCCATTTGCCCTTCGGGAAGTCCGACGGCATAGCCGGAAGCGTTTATAAGCGTATTGGGATATTTTTTCATGAGCGAATCGAAAAACGGCTTTTTCGCTTTCATGATTGCGTTGCCGTATTCGTTCGTGTTATATCCGAATCCGTCGAGAATGATCAAAGCGTTCATAAAATAAGACCTTCTTTAAAATTCTTTTGTTAATATTCTATTCCGATAAGTTTCGAATTATTTAGCCGCGCCGACGATGATCGAAAAATCATCCGCTTTAAGGCTTGCGCCGCCGATGAGTCCGCCGTCGATCTCGGACTGAGCCATAAGTCCCGCGACGTTTTTCGCGTTCATGCTGCCGCCGTACTGGATACGCATGCCGTCCGCGACCTTCGCGCCGTACAGTTCCTTGACGACCGAACGGATAAATCCGATAGTCTCGTTGGCCTGCTCGTCGGTAGCTGTCTTGCCCGTACCGATAGCCCAAACGGGTTCGTACGCGATAACCACCTTTTCGGCGTCCGATGCGGATATCTTATCGAATGCGCCGACAACTTGGGTACGGCACACCTTTTCGGTAAGTCCGCCCTCGCGCTCGGCAAGCATTTCGCCTACGCACAGTATGGGTTTAAGCCCGTTTTTAAGCGCCTGAGTAAGCCGCTTATTGACCGACTCGTCGGTCTCGCCGAAGTACTGTCTGCGCTCGCTGTGTCCTATAATGACATATTCGGCGCCCGCTTCGATAAGCATCGCCGCCGAGATCTCGCCGGTAAACGCGCCGCTGTCCGCCCAAGCGATGTTCTGCGCGCCTACCGCTATATTCGTATTTTTCGTAAGCTCTGCCGCAAGCGCGATATCGGTAAACGGCACGCACACCACGACGTCGCATGTTGCGTCCTTTACTTTGGGCGCAAGCGCGGTGATAAGTTCGCGGCACTCCGCCGCGGTTTTGTTCATTTTCCAGTTTCCTGCAATAATGGGTTTTCTCATATATATGACCTCCGTTATCTATTATCTTTGCCGATCTTTGCGTATATGGCAATCGCCGCCGCGACCGCCGCGTTAAGCGAGTTTATCTTGCCGCGCATGGGGAGCGACAGCACTCCGTCGCAAAGCTCTTTTGTAAGGCGCGACACGCCCTTGCCTTCCGCGCCGACCACGAACGCGATCGCGCCGGATAAGTTTTCTTTGTAAATATCCGCACCGCCCATATCGAGCGCATACACCCACACACCGCGGTTTTTAAGCTCGCGTATAGCGTCGTTGATATTGGTGACGCGCGCTACCGGCACATACTCCGCCGCGCCTTCCGCTACTTTAATGACCGTATCGGTAACTGCGACTAGGCGGTTCTTGCCTATGATCACGCCGTGAACGCCGCCGCACTCGCTCGAGCGAAGTATGCTGCCGAGATTGTGCGGATCTTCTATTCCGTCGGCGATTATAATGAACGGCGGTTCGTTACGGCTTTTTGCCAATGCGAACATATCTTCGATATCCGAATACATAAAGTCCGAACAGTATCCGATACAGCCTTGGTGCGCCGCGCCTTCCGCCGCTCGATCGAGACTCTTTCTGTCGCAAAACCGAACGGGCACTCCGCCGCGTTTTGCCATGTCGAGTATGAGTTTGTTGCGCTCGTCCGCTCTGCCTTCGAGAATTTCGATGCGGATAAATCCTCCGCCGCTTTTAAGCCGTTCAGTAACGGCGTTTTTGCCAAAAATTTTTATGGTGTTTTCCTTTCGCGAGAAATCATTTACCCGATTTTTTCTTCTCGCTCTCGATTTCTTTCAACAGTGCGTCGCGTTTGGCTTTTACTTCCGCGCCTTTGCCGCACGACTTTGCGCCTTCCGGACACGCGCCGCGCAAACACCCGGGTCCCGCGTCGCCGAAAAGATTGGGCGCGACTTTAAGCGCTTCTTTCATCATTTGCCACGCTACGGCACGTATCTCCCATTGCGCCCGATTGCAGCAACGCAGCGAGAAAAAGTGTTTGAGCTCGCGCGCGTTCATTGTGACTATCATCTTGGTCTCGCACGCATTGGGAAGTATGAACCGCGCGTCCTCGTTGGACTTTTCGCCTCTGCCGAGCGCGCTCTGCCAATCGCGGTACCAATCCATTATTGTGTCCATCTGTCCGACGAACCGCGCGACCGCAGCCGAGCCGAGCTGCTCTATCGCAGGCGGGATCACGTAATTGAACGAATCTTCCGAAACGTAGCGCTGGGATCGAACGGAAAACGATGCGATACGGTGACGTGTGATCTGCGCCAGAAACGCACGCGACACACCCTCTACCGAGAACGTGAACGACGCATGCTCCACCGGCGAATAATGCCCCATATCCATGAGCTTGGCTATAAACTTGCCGTTATCGCCCGACAGAATGTTGTCGGTAAGATCGTCGAGTTCCCTGTCCGAATAACAAAGCTTCGCCGCGAGCGCGACGGTAGCTTCCGGATCTTCCGTGTAGCGTATGAGTCTTACTTTGGGTGTTACTTGCATATCGTTTTCCTTTAAAGGGTATTTTCGTTTGTTGCGTCTTTTAGTTAATGCGTTCCGAGTTCAAAACACTTTTCGAGCAGTTGTTTTTCCCGTGCGGTGTCGCCAGATACGTGAATATAGCCTATGATCGCTTCGAGCGCGGTCGCCTTGTGGTAATCCGTGGGCGACGCCGACTTCGCGCGCGAATGAAGATGCGCGTTCCGTGCTCTCCGTCCTACGTCCTTTTCTTCTTCGGTCAAAAAATCGCAATCCGCAAGTTTTTCGTAAACCGCCGCTTGCGCGCCCGCGCTTACGTGCCGCGTCGCCGCAGTATGCAAAGTACCCATGACTCCGGCGCTGTCCGAGACGATACGTTCGCGAACGTAAAGAGTATGTACGGCATCGCCTATAAACGCCAATTCGACGGGCGTAAGCCTTTCCGCGCGACTTTTTTCCACACTTTAATTATACATATCGCGAAAAAATAAGTCAATCAAAATATGATGTCTATTTAAACTCGCGACTCGATACATCTATACGACACGAAAACATTCATAGATCGGTAAAAATACGGAACATACAAAACGAATCGCGGCAAAACGCTTGAAATATATAATTTGCCGTGATATAATGTACATGGAATTTCCATTCAAGAGGTTCATGATGACAAAAACAGTTACATTCAAATGCACCAAATGCGGAAAGGATCACTCGTTTACAGTCGGCGCGCAGAACATAGCCACGCTGCAAGACGCCGTCGAACGCGTTCCCGAGCGCGACGCGGAGAAACTGCTCGAAGCGGTCAATCGCATGCTCATGAACAAGAACGAGGCAGGCAGAACGTCGTTCATGATGAATAATGCCGATACGATGTCCATGATTAATTACGAGATGTGCGGTCAGGCTATCAACATGTTCGAGGCGGACGACATCAAAGCGATCTATGCAAAGTATACTCCCGATCAGATAGACAGACTCAACAAGAGCATGGGGTTGTGGGCGGACGCGCAGATGAACGAAGGCTTTATCGCTTTCGACGCGATATTCTATTGCAGAAAATGCAAAAAGCTTACACAGGGATTATTCCTGAAAGTGCGCTCGGTGGAGGACAAAAAAGAACGCACGTATCTTTTCACTCCCAAATGCCCTATTTGCAACAACGAACTTACGCTTGTAAACGACGCCAACATGGGCTACATGTTCGAAGGGCTGACGGCACGCGCGCCCTGCCCCGACTGCGGCGGCAAGATAGTCGTTTCCGATATCCGATTCAAACCGTAAAGATCGAATCACAACCCATATAAAAAACAAAAACGACGGAAAAGAATTCCGTCGTTTTTGCTTTGCGATATTATTTTGTTACCCAAGCCGCCGCGCCATGCGAGCGATTATATCGATTATTCCGTCGGCTCGATAAAGATCGTTATCGCGGTACGGTCGTGTTTTGCCGTCAACGTTATGCCCGACATCAATTTGCTGCCTTTTATGCGATCTACGGAATTGTTGTCGTCCGTGTCTCTCAAGCGATAATACTTATCGGGATCTATACCTTTAAAGCAAATAGTTTCGCGCCCCTTACTGCAACCCTCCGGTCTGAACGCCGATATAACGCCGCTGTTCGTATCCTCGTCGAAATACATATATGCGGTCCACTCGGTCGTGCATGTTATGCCGCGATACGGAGTGAGTACGTAGAAATCGGAATAGAAATACTTTTGATACTCTCTGCGTTCTTCCTGGAACCGTACAAGATCGTTGTAATTGAGTTCGTCGCCTTTATAGTAAAGCAGCAGCGGTACGTTACCCGTTCGCATCGCGTAAATATCGGATTTTCCGTTATCCAATTCGTTCGCGCTGTCTTTTGCGGTACTTCCTTGATACGGCAACCATTTCAGCACGGTCGTAGACATGGCGAGCCTTAGCGGTATGCCCGCACGGTCGGCGTCACTGCGATTGAACGGAACGCCCCTTCGCATAGTCTCGAGATCGTTCCTTCCGCCGCCCGATGCGCAGCTGTCTATAAACGTACACCAGCCGTTTTCCGCACCGTATGCGATTATATCATCCCACAGCCTGTAATGCCCTTGCATATAAAGATTTTCGGTTATGCCCTTGCGGTTTTTACCCTGATAGCCGTCCCCGATATCCCAATACGCACCGGGATCGATATTGAAATCCTCGCGATAAAGCGTCGCTTTCGCCTCGGTCATGGCGTTGATAATGCGCTCGAACAGCCATTCGCGACATTCGTCGATGCCGAGATTGTTTAAACAGAAATTTGCTCTGCCTACCGTCATTAGCGCCCAATCCCTATCGTAACCGTAATTTTTGCACAGACCGTTGAGATTCGTAGCGCGCTCGGTATCGAACCAAAGCAAAGTTTGCGAGCCGTGTTCGAGACAATAATCCGCGCACTCTTCGAGCGAACCTGCCGGCCATTTTATCCTATCGAATTCCCATGTGCCGACTGTACCCCACCAATCCGAAGGTACGGTCTGCCCGTACGGATCGCAATACCACCCTGCGTCCAGCCAACGGAAGTCCGCAGTACCGCCGCCGTTATAGAATTCGGACATCGACTTATACCAAGTGTCATAGCCTTCCGATATACTTCCGTCGCTGTTAGGTCTGCCGGTATCGTAACAGATCATAACCGCATCGTGCGGCTTGACCTTTACGCCGTCTGTTGCATTGTCGTAAGGAAGATTGCAGTCGATCATCCATTTACGCCACATGTTCATGGCTGTATCCTCGTCGGCGTCGTAGTATCTCACCACGGCGACGAGCGGCGTGCGTATCTTTTCGCCGGGCTTTAAGTATGTGCTGAGTCCGACCGTTGCCGTACCGACGTAATGCGCTTTTTTCGCGGTCGCGTCATAGTCGAAGTCGGCTTGCCACGTGCCGCCCCAACCGAGCGCAAGTATCGCGCCGTTACCTTCCGCCTCTAAATTGAAGTACGGAAAATACGTGTGCGTCGCTCTGCCGCGCGTCGACGTAAAGTTTATCGGTCTATCTTTCAGGTCAAAGTCGTACGGCGCATATCTGTAATCATAGTCGCCGTAAATGCCTTTCAGCCGCGCACCGTCGCAGTCGAGCGTCATGTCTACCGCTTTCACTTCTCTTATGACGCCGCTGTTGGTTTTGCCGTTATTCTCGAAATACACGGTGTAGTCGTATGCGCTGTACTCGGGATATACGGTGGAAACGAACATCACGTCGAGTTCGCCGCGGAAATTCAATACCGTGGTAGTCTGCGTACCGCCGTCGACTTTTCTTTCGATCTGCTCTTTTATCTTGAAAAACTTAGATGAAAAACCCGAATAATATTTGTCGTCGTAAATGAAATTTACCGGGACAGTCTCGAGATTGTCGAGCATCGCTTTGTATTCTTTTTCCGTTTTTGTCATGTCGCCCTCCGTCGAACAGTAAACAGTATTTTGTTGATGTGTGTTTTCCGATGCGGCGGACGCCGTGCCGCACCCAAATGCGAAAGATCCGGTTATCGCGGCGAGCGCGGCGGTCGCAGCTCTTTTGAAAATATTGTTACTCATTATTATCTCCTTGCGAAACGTCGTCCATATATTTGACTGCGCTGTCCATGCGGTGTTGCAAAATTTTATACCAATACGAAATCTTCTCTTCCGTTGCGGCGTTACATTTTTCAATGACCACCCGCAGTGACGAAACGCTACTTTTCGTATAGTTCGCGTCGGACATCATCTTTTGCGCCTTTTCCGTAAGCGCATCGAGATCGGCGCGCGTCTTTTTAAGCGTAAGCTCGCTCTTCGCAATAACGATATCGGCATAAGCCTTATCTATATCCGCCTGCGACTCTTCCGCAGCCAGCGCCGCTTTTGCCTCGGCGACTGCGGCGCGCAGGGTTTGCGCTGACTCGTCCGTAAACGGCGAATAATCGAACCCGTCGAGTTCGGCGAGCTTGCTTTGCAACAGTTCCGGCTCGACCGTTATCATGGGTGACGTAACCGAGAAGTTCTCGAAATAGTTAGGCGCGTAAAACGATCGAAGTCCGACCTTGCCGGCGCTTTTACCTACGTTATAAGTAAACACCGGCGCGTCGCCGTCGAGATATGCGTACAGTACCCCCGTCTTTACGACTACGCGCAAATGCACCGTATCCGAAGTGTATTTGATATTGTACACTTCTTTTTTTGCACCCAACCAACGGTTATTTTCGAACCTATGCAGTTTCAATGCGAAAACCGATGAATTAACATCGTGTTCGACATTGACGTTCCAAGCGGTTATGCCGTTTGCGGCATTATTCACACCGCTCGCCTGTACGTATATACCGCCGTCGATATTGCCGCCCGGCACGAGCGCCGCCACGTCGACTGACACATCCACGTCGGAATATGTGCCGTGCTTGTATATCGCCTTACTCTCGGTAAGCAACGGGGCGTACAGCCTGTTCTGAAGTATGTACATCGGTTGATCGAACTCTGTATAGAAATCGAAGTCGCGCATGTTGCTGTCCTCGAATATAACGTTGCCCGTACCCCCTGCGATTGTTACGGTCTCCGCCGTGACGGCTGGCAGCGCGGCAAGCGGTATGGCAAGCGCTAACGCCGCCGCTAAAATTTTAGGTATTTTTTTCATAGATCACTCCTTGTCTACCGCCAATATACGATAGTTGTCGATAAGCATATAGCAACCTGCGGCGCCGCCCGTCGTCTTACAGCAAATGCCTACCGTCTGGACGCCTTCAAGTCCGCCTTCGAGCTTATATGTGAACGTGCCTTCCGTGTCCGTTATATCAAGCTCGCCTCTGCCATGCAGTCTGAATCCGTAAGTTACGTTTTGACCTTCCGCATTTATTATCTTGTAATCGAATGTTATGATATAGTCTTTGTCTGCCGACAGTATTGCGGAACCGTCCGCCAAAAATTTAGCGTAAGATCCTTCCGTACCCCAGCCCACTGCGATATCGAGTATCATATTATGAATGTCGCCCGTAGCATGACCGAGCGTCGCGTCGGCTGTGCAATATCGCAAAACCGTGTTACCCGTACCGTCGTCGACATAAGACATCTGCGTCGAATCCTGAGACATGTAACCGTTATATCCGTTGCCGCCGCCGTCGCGCAAAGGTTGGGTCAAATTAGTACCGTCGAAATCACTGAAGAATCTGACGTCGGAATTTATTTTGACCGTGACGCTTTCGCCGTTGGCAAAGCCGAGCGTTATATCCGTAGAAAGATATAGTGTGTCGAGCAAAGCCTGTTTGACGGTCAGCTTGCCGCCGGTCACTTCGAAATTATTTATATCGAGCGCCGTCGGCGAATTGTCGTATTCGTATGAACCTACCTTAAAACTGCCGCGCTTTGCTGCCGCTACTACCGTCGTTTTTTCCACCGTGCCGTCGATCTGCAAATCGCCCGAACCGTACTTATAGTCATATTCCGTACGCGCTATTTCGACGACGCCCTCGCCCTTTACCGTTACGAACAACGGTAACGTACCGGCATCGGTTTTTACGTTGAACTTATGTTTACCGAACGAAAGAGTTTCGAGTTTTGTCTTGTCGAGCGTTACTTTGCCGCCCGAAACGATCGCATAGTTATCACCGTTATAAATTATTTCGGATACGGTTCGCTCGCCGAACGAAAGTGTACAATCTCCCGTTTGCCCCTTTTCGTAAAGAATAGACATCTGCGGCTTATCGATCTGCGTTACGGCGTAATCGTCGAACATCATATATCTGCCGTCTGCCGCCTCGAACTTGGGCGCAACTATTCTCGACATGCGAAGATCCGCATAAGTGAACCAGCCGCTGTCGAATGTGTGTTCTCGTCCGTCGCAGATCAGATCGTAGCGCACTATTTGCCAGGAATTGATGTTTTCCACACTGCCGCCGCCGAAGAAATTACTTTCATAATCTTCCGTCGTCTCTTTCATGATAAGGAAATACACGCCGCTCACGTCGGAAATATTATACTTAAACGTAATGCGATTGAGCCTGTTGTTATCGGATTTTACAGTATACCATGTCCACTCGTGTCGATGGAATTTCACCGTGAACAAATTGGGTTCTTCACTGTTCGACGTATCGTAGACGTACATAGCCTTATTGCCGACAACACGCTCTTTCAACTCCACGTCACTGCCGTGCATGCCGCTATGTTCCACACGTCCAAAATTGGGATTGCCGTCAAAATAACCCGTAATGTATGTCTCGTCGAAGTTGTTTATAAACGCAACGTCGCTGACCACGGTAAAAGTCTGCACGTTGCCGTTTGAAAACTCCGCTTCGAACTCGGTCGTACCGTAAAAACGTTTTAAAAATTCTCTATCTATCTCGAGTCGATCGGCTTTGACCGTCGCATATTCGGCAAAGTTCGTAGTAATGTCGCCGTGCCAGAATTCCCAATTATCGTAACCGCCGTTATCGCTCTTGGCTTTTTGTTTGAGACTTGTCACCGTGGCTTGTTCGAAAACGCCTTTGAGCGCGAATTCATCGCTTCCGTAATAAGAGAAATCACCGCGCGTCTCGGTAAGCTCGGCACGTCTGTTATCGGTCACGCGCACCGTAAAACGCTTTTCATACACAGCCGTCTTTAATATGAATTCGTTTTCGCCGAGCGAAACACGCGACATATCCTCCGCAGCGACCGTAACGCAGCCGTCCGCGTCCAAAATATAATCGATTTGATCTCCATTGCAATACAAACCAAACGGGATAGCGTTTTCCACCGTAAACTCGTAGTCGACGCCGCTACCGAAAACATAATTGCCTGCGGTAACATCTATCGCGCTGTCAAGCTCGATTATTGCGAAATTGTCTATATAGATTTCGCCGTCGCCCGCGCCGTTTGCACCGTAGAATTTTGCCCAAAGAATAAGCCCTGCGCCGTCTATCTCGTCATACGATATAATATCGGAAAAAGTATGTAAAGTATTGTCGTTGTCCGCACCGAGCAGGAGCGGTTTATAATATGTCTTATGCAATACTCTGTAAGCAAACTCGCCGACCGAAGTCCCTACCGTGTAATAGTCGAAACTTACCGCATAGTATTTACCCGCTTTGAATCCGCCCTTACGCCAGGTGCTGTCGAAATTGTCAGCTGCGAGCGTGATATACCCGTTGCAGTCGTAAAGCACTTCGGAAGTGTTGGGCGTTATCCTTAACGCTTTACCTATCATGCCGCTACCGGCGGGCGCATCCACTATAGCAACGTTATCGTAGTACTGATACATGGGATTTTGTCCCGTATTCGATTCCGTGTCGTTATGTACGGTCGTCACGTCGTAATCGGTATAAAACACGGTATTATTGTATATATCGAACGAATACGTATCGTTGTTGGACAGATACAGCGTAAAGTTTGACTTGTTGATAAACTTTTGTATCCATGCGCCGCTAACGGTAAGAGTGCCGGCATCAAAATTCCACATATCGGTCGGCACAATAATATCGCCGTTTACGAGTTTATCGACCGTTACTTCACCCGTGACTGTATAGTCGATATCGAGCTGTACGCCGTATTTGATAATTTTATCCGAAACGTCGAACGACGAAACTATGGAATTTTCCGTCGTGAGCTTGCAGAGCGGCACAACGTCGCTCACGGAATCAGTTACAAGTTTGACAGTATGGTCGCCGAGCGACAGCAATATGACATAATCGAACGACAGCACGATAACTTTTTTGTCTGCGTCATACGACCACAGTTCCGCATCGAGCGCAACATCGTCCACTTCCACACGGTTTACGTTGCAACCGTTAAGCGTCACGGGCAGTTCCAAGTCCTCGCCGCCGGCCTTGTCGTAAAAATACTCGGCTCGCGAAAATCCTATCGGCGCGGGTATATCCCACACGGCATACAGCGTAACTTCGGCGCCGTTTTCCGTCGTAAGATTTTTTACCGCCTGTCCGTCGGTATACTTTACTTCGCCGTTCGCACTCAATGCCCAGCCCGAAAGCTCAGCCGCGCCCAACATGTATTCGCATTCCGGTAACTCGGTCTCCACGTCGTATGTAAGAGAGATATCTTGCATCTCGCCTCTGCCGCCGTTCCCGTCGAACCTTACGGTATACGTATTTGCCGTCCACGCCGCGGTAAACGTCGTATCCGCCGTCACCTTATACTTTTCGCCGGGCTCATACGTCTTATCCGAATACGTCCAACCGTTAAACGAGTATCCCGTTCTCGCTATCGCGTCCGCGATCGTAATCTCGGTGTCGGGCGATACTTTTACCGCAGGCGGAGCGCCCGTACCGCCCGCGCCGTCGTATGATACCGAGTATTCTGTTTTATCCGGCTTTGACGGATCTTTCTTTTTGCCGTCATCTTTATCGCCGCACGCAACGAAACAACCGCTCGCTATAAGCGCGACAACAGCCGCTATCGGTATTATATAACTCTTCTTCATTGTCCCTCCCAATAATAATTACGAACGAAAACCATTCTCTCTGTGTTGCGCTCGTCCGTTTTTTCTATTATATCACACATTATTTTAATTTTCTATCGTAAATTATTGCATTTACAATGCGCATGTGCTACACTTGTACCGTAAATACTATTTAAAAAATTTACCTTCGGCATCGAACACGGCGCTGTCGCATGCGATACGAGGATATCCGCATAAGGAGAAACGAAATGGATCTTCAAAGCATTTATTACGACTTAACGGACGAAAGTCAGACCGATACGATAATGAATATCGGCAGAGCGTTCAATTCGCCGATACGAATAGGCATAATGCGCGCGCTCAATATCGCGCCTATGACGCTCACCGAGATCGCCAACGCCTTTGACTTGCAAATTTCGTCGGCGGCGGTACACATGCAAATGTTACTCGACGCCGGGTTGGCGCGTATAGACTACTCCACAAAGCGCAAAGGACATATCAAATATTTCAGTTACCCTACACCAAAAACCATGACGATAAACCTACGCGAGCCGTTCGGGGACAAACAAAACACAGAGACCGCGGTCTGTAAAATAAACGTCGGCGATTATATCGACGCAAAATTCGGAAGTTGCTGCGGACTTGCGAGCGAAGACGCTCCGCTGTTCGAAAGCGTTCCGGGCAAAGCGTTTATACAAAGCAGACACTCGGCGCAGATTTTATACACCAACGAAGGCTTTGTCACATATGCCGTTCAAAACGATTTCGCAAGCCGCAACGTCGAGCGCGTGGAACTGATGCTCGAAATATGCTCGGAAGCGAGCGGTTACAACGAAACATATCAAAGCGACATAAGTTTCTTCATCAACGACAAACGCCTGTGCGTATACACTTCGCCCGGCGACTTCGGCGCACGGTACGGCAAATTCACGCCCGATTGGTGGTATAAGGAAAGCACCAAGTACGGTCTGCTTGTAACGATCGCCGTTACCGATAAAGGCATATGGTTAAACGGCGAACTTGTAAACAAGAACATAACGCTTAACGATCTAAACCTATCAAACGGCAACAGGATACTCTTGCGCATAGAAGTGGAAGAAAACGCCAAGCATAAAGGCGGTTTCAATATCTTCGGCGAGAAATTCGGCGATTACGATATCCCCATAGTTTTTACCGCGTACATGAAAAAATAGAATTTATTCTGTTCGGTTGTCGCCGAACTTATCGTTCGTTTTTTTCGTTCGAGAAAATTGTTCTTGAATGTGTATATGTTTATATGATATAGTATAATCAACACAAAGGGCAAAGCCCGAACAATTAAGGAGAACGATAAGAAAATGAAAAAGCGCATCACACTCGTCTTGTTTTTGCTTGTCATCGCCGCACTTACGGTGTTTGTCGCATGCGGAAACGACGGCACAACAAACTACGGCACACTCACCTTTACCGACATATCTGTCACGGAAGGCAGCGAACTAACCATCAAACCGATTTTCTCGGACGAGAGCAAAACCGAAAATATTACCTACACTTTCGAAGGAAATAATATTTCCATAACGGACGGCGTCGTCAAAGGACTCGTCGCGCCGTCGGAGACCGTCGTTACAGCCAAAACATCGCACCACTCGGCAAAATTCAAAGTCACCGTAACGCCCGACTACGGCACGCTCGCCGTAGACGACATAACATTGACTTTCGCTCAAGAAACGCTGATCAACCCGATATTCTCAAAAGAAGAATACGAATGCGATATAAACTATTCGTTTGAGGGCAACAACATATCCATAGCCGACGGTTTGATAAAGGGGCTTGTTCCCGACACGCAAACGACGGTCACAGCAACGACCGAGCATCACTCCGCGACGTTTACCGTAACCGTCGAATATATAACGGCGGTACTTACCGACAAAAACGGCGAAGAATCCAAGTTCGCGATCGCAACTCCCGACGCAGACAACTATGTAGTTACAGGTAAAATAAACGTCGAACAGTTCAGAGAGAACGTGTGGACGCGCCTTACGGCGTTTGCTTTCAACGGTTCGGACAACTCGTGGTATAACGTAGAATTACACGGCAACGGCGATGCGATACTATACGGCAGATTCAACGACGTAGAAAAATATCATATCAAACTATTCAATATCAACGACGAAGGCATAATGACAAACGGCAAATTCGGCTACACGTTTGCGCTGTTGAAAGCCGGACAGGAAACCAAGTTCTTCATTAATGACGATCTCGTATGCGCTTTCTATAACGACGATATGACGGGCTACGCAAAGCTCGGCGCGCTCGAAGTCACCGGTTGCGCCAACAGAGAGGAACGCGGCGAATATAAAACCGTAATATCCGAGCTTTACTACGCGCTCGAAAACTCCGACGTCTATGAAAAATACGCAAGCTCCGCCGCAACGTCTATCGAGTATGACGATTTCACGCTCGAAGCGCAAGACGGAACGGAACGCAAATTCTCTTTGGGCATTCCCGACATAAAGCTAGGCGGCAATTATATCTTCTCGGCTACGGTATCGGTAGACACATACGATCCCGATCTCACGCGCATCGGCGCTTACGCGTTCAACGGCTCGAACAATTCGTGGTATAACATCGAGATGAACAGCGCCGGCGACGCCATACTTTACGGCAGATTCAACGGCGTAGAGAAATATCATATTCGACTGTTCAACAAAAACGACGAAGAAGTCGCGGCAGACGGCAAAATAGTCTACACGGTGGGCTTGCTCAAAAAAGGTCAAAACACATATTTCTTTATCAACAACAAGCTCGTATGCGCATTTTTCGAAGACGAACTCAACGGCTACGGCAAACTCTCGACGCTGGAAATAACCGCGGCGACCGACGTTTGGGCTGATCGCGGCGCATATTCCATATCGTTCAAAGACGTCAAGATAGAAAATTTAGAAAGCGAAAACTTTGTGCGCTTCGACGCTATGACAGATCCCGATCTGAATTATGCCGACGCGACTCTGAGCAATGCCGACGGCAGCGAAAGCAAATTCGGCTTGGGAAATCTCAATATAATAAACGACTATGTCTACACCGCGACAGTTTCGGTAAAACAGTACCGCGAAAACGGCTGGATGAGAACGAGCGCGTTCGCCTTTAACGGTTCGGACAATTCCTGGTACAATATCGAAATGGGCGGAGACGGACAACTGACGCTCTATGCACGGTTCAACGGAGTGGAAAAATACGGTATTCCCCTATTCAATATAAACGACGAAGGCGTATTGCAGGAGGACGGTTCGTTCGGTTATGACGTCGCTATTCTCAAAAATGGTCGCAACACTTATTTCTTTATCAACGGCGCGCTCGTTTGCTCGTTCTCAGCGGCGGAGCTTAGCGGCTACGGCGCGCTCGGCTCTCTCGAAATATCCGCCTGCGCGAACAGAGACAATGCCGGCGAATACAACGTCGTACTTGAAAATCAAAAGATAGAAAACTCCTCTTCCGCCGCCTTCGCGGAGTATGGTGCGCTCATAGCAAACGCCGCAAAATAAGGTACATTGTCATGCTCAAAAAAACTATTACTTTACTCATGTGCATGTCCGTTATGGGCGCAAGCGCCTCCTACGGGATTATGCACGACACGGAATATAATATGAAACAAACAACCATATCGACGACCGTAAGCGCGACGCAAGATACGATAGAGGGCGCTACGGCTTTGAAAAGCAATATCAAAAATATGAATCTTACCGGCTACGTCGGTACGAACATTAAAAATAACGTCAAGTTTTGGCAAGTGAGCGCATACAAAAACAACAAAAACATTATCGATCAAATCGCTCGCGCCAAGACTAACACCAACGGATTCGAAAACATTCTCGGCACCGACTATTTCGGTGTAGACAAATATTTCGACATCGACATAGCGGATAAGTACGGCGGCAAATCCATGAGCTGGACGTTGAAATCGGTTCCGTCCGACTTCGGCGATAGGGATATACGTTTTGCAAACGATCCCGCCGCTCAAACGAATTTCACCGGCGCGAAAGAGCTTTGGATAAAAATCGACGCGTCCGACACGAGTTCCCCCACCGGGGTGAGAACGGCGTTCGAAGAAAACGTCGTAGGTCGCGAATCGTACCGGCTCAAAAACGGCGTGTCCGTCACCCTTCACACCGCATCCGATTCAACCGTCGTTGCGACGGACGGCGGCGGATATATCCCCATGCCTGCGGGATTCGACGGGTATGTATCAATGCCGCTCGACGAAACGCATTTTACGCGCTACTTTAACGAAGGCGGCAACGGCAAACTCGACCTGTCGGCAGTCGTACAATTCCAGCTATCCGTCAAAGGCGATGTCGGCATGATCGGCAAAACGCTGTACATGGACGAATTCGCGATCGTAGGCGACGTCGACGGCAAAGCTTTGCCGGTATCCGGTGGCGGTAACGACACTTACAAAGTAGTTTGGGACATGTCGGCGCTGAGCGCAAAGTCGGATTACGACGCAAGCTCGTTGCCTTGGTACGGCGAGTTTGCGGGTAAGCTGCTTACCGGCATAGCATACTCGTACAAGATCTACCCCAACGCCGAACTCAAAACCGCTGCGGACGAGATCGTTACAGACTTGAAGACCGCTCAGGGCGATGACGGGTATCTCGGCGTGTTCGTCGGCGGTGCGCGCTATTCCATATCTGTATCCAACTGGGATCTATGGAATCAATATCACTGTATAACCGGACTTTTGGAATGGCACAAACTCACCGGCAATGCCGACGCTTTGACCGTAGCGAAGAAAGCTATAGAC
>CAJUQF010000031.1 GCA_910588315.1 uncultured Christensenellaceae bacterium
TAAAAGTCAAGTGCTCTACCAACTGAGCTAATGGACCAATCGCAACCATATTATTTTATCACATGTAAATTTATATTGTCAAGCAAATTACCGTGTTTTTCCCATTCTTAAAACTATAATTTGCACTTGACGTTTATATAACGCTATGGTAAAATTTATATATCATATAAATCGGGGCGGAATATTATGAAAGTTACCTGCATAGTCGGAAGCGCAAGAAATAACGGCAGTTGCGCTTATCTTATAGATACGCTCATTAACGGGCTTAAAACGATAAGCGCGCAAATCGTCAAGTATTGTATCGGCGACTGTATGATCGGTTATTGCACCGGCTGTAAAAAATGCTACACGGACGGCAAATGTTTTCAAAACGATGATGTCGAAAAAATCGTCGGCGATATATTGAGCTCGGACTTTGTGGCGATAGCCGCACCGTCGTACTGGGCATATATTCCCGCACAGCTTAAAACGTTTATCGACCGCAATACCCCGTTCGGCGATACCAACCCGAACCGTATTCTCGTCGCAGAAAGACCCATAAAAGGGATCGCCATTGCCGTTCGTGCAGGAGTAAGAGAATCGGAAAACGAATCGATACTTAACGCTATCGAACACTATTACGGGCATTTGGGCATCAAGACGGTTAAAAAGATCTCGGTCTGTAAAACCGACACTCTTGACGATTTACTGAAAAATCATCAAGATACGATAGACGAGGTTTATGATTTCGGTAAGAATTTGGCATATAACGATTAAATATTTCTATCGTCTATCGACAAGCTCTTACCGTACAGGCAGCTTTCAATATATTTGTTATACATTAAGGCATTTTTATTTATATAGTACGATTACAGCCTTACTTAAAAAGCGAGCCTGAATTGATTTTGCAAGTTATAAACGGCGTTATGCGACGGCGAATAATAGCAACAACTCATAAGTCTTTTTCTTTCGTTTACTTTCATTATGAACATTATATCTTCGCTTTTTTCGTTTTCGAATACTGTAGACTGTGCGTCGATAAGCATGGACGTGACGGTGTTGCAGTTAACGCCTGTATCACGGCGCACCATTATATCGTCGCTGCCTATATGACCGCTGAAAGCCATAAAAACGTTTTTGTACTTGCCTATTAAGTTATCGTAAAGCTCTCGGCTTGTAGTAAACTCACCGGGTTTTGCCCCTGCCGCCCAACCGTACTGCGACGGCGACATCGGATCGTATTCGGAAAGCAAATCGCCGTTGCTGCCGATATACGAATGAGTCTGTACTATTACCCTATGATTCGGATACGTTTCGCATATCCTGCCCGCCCAGCGTATCACTTCCATGCGCGGAGCGACTTCGAGATTGATCATGCAATAATCGACGCCTGCCGCATTGAACAGATAATAACTGTTGGACATTGTCCCTTCTTCGTAAACGCCGCCGAAGCCGAGCATACTTCTATGCTTGGAATAAGGGAAATATTTATCGAACCACGTAGAAGTTCTGTCGGTTTTGCACATATCGTCGTAATCGTGATTGCCTTGTACAACGCTATACGGTATTTTATTGTCGAGCAACGCAAAACCGGAGGCAGCATCGTCGAACAACTGATCCGAATTTCCGATATTTGAAAGATCTCCCACGGCAAAAACAAACTTAGTATTGAGTTTTGTACTGTTGTCTACTATCCATTTCATCATATTCATATACTTATTGTACTTCCATTCGACTAAACACTGTATATCAGGTAAACCTATAATGGTATAGTCGTATTCGAAATCGGTATCAGCCAAACCGACGAATTTATCGAATGTTGCGATAGTAGCATTGTTACCGTTTGCGGTAGTATCTTCTACCGTGCGATCGATCCACCGTTCGCCGAGATACCAATTACCCATTATCTTGCCGCCGTAGTCGTCAGTAATTTCGGCGGTCTGCATATCCGATCTGATCCTGTCGACGCTTACGGCGCCGTTATAAACAGTCACCTGTCTGATAGCGCCGTCAAACGGTTCCTTAACATATTTATCGTCATACGCATACTTGGAACGATAATCGACGCCTATACACATAGGCAGATACGCCTTACCGTCGAGATCTTTCTGTACGCATTTGACCCCGTCCGAATATTCACCGTCTATATACAGAGTAAACGTATGTTCTGCAGGATCGCGCACCACCGCCAAATGATGCCATTCGCCGTCGTTTATGGCGCGTTCCGCGAAGGTATAATCGAGCTTGCGGTTGTTCCACTGTATATGCACGCGACCCAGACCGTCTACCGACCAAGCTACCGTACCGTCCTTCATTTCTTCGCCGGTCCAATTACTCATAAGCGTGCCGCCTACCGAATAAACAGGCATATTAACCCACGCCTCGAATGTATCCGGAGAACGGGTGAACGCTTTTTCAAGTACGTACTTATAATTGTTTTCGATACGGTACTCGGTCGTTTCTTCTACTGTCGTGACCCGCATATTCGCGGTCTCGCCGACTGCGATCACGCTTTTATCGGCGGTCGTCACAGCTCCCGTAACGCCGAACACGGCGCAGACAGCAACGATTGAAACTCTCTTTTTCAGCAATTCAGTCATTTTCCTGCTCCTTTTTGGCTGTTAGCTCGGCTATAGATAATTTTACCGTTATATTTTTTGCCGAACTTCGTATGCCGTAACCTATGCCGTCAAACGCACCTATATCGTCGGTCGACGTGTACGCGAGCGCGCCGTCGATATAAACCTCATAATAAGCGCCGTAATCGCGCACGGTGAGCGTCACGTTTATCTCGCTACCGTCTGTTTTTGCTGCGTTAAATTTTTCTTTCCACGTAGCCGGCAGATTGGCGATCGTTACATTCGTAGATTTGAATCCGCCGCTCACTTTACCGCAAACAAGACCTCCGCTGCCGCGGTTTATACCTACCGATATATACTTACATACGTCGGTCGCTTTATTGTCGTTCATTGCGTTATCCGTATAAACGCTCATTCTGAACGCAATAGATACAACTCCGGTCTGCGACGGACTCATTGCAAAGTTCATGGTGTACTGCGTGTAATCGAACTGCGTTTCTGCAATAACAAGCGCGCCTTCTGAATTACCCACCGTAACCGTGCCGTCGCCGTTATCCGTAATCGAATTATGCGTCGGACGTCTCCAACCGGCATAAAGCGTCGCATCGGACGTTACCTCGCCGACCTTGTTTTTGCAATCGACATCGAAATACCAGCCTGTAAATATCCTGTTAGCTCTGTTTTCGAGAATCGGTAAAGTATCTTTTACTACAAAATACTTCACCGTCTCGCTACTCTGTCCGTCTACTAAATTCAAAGTGTAAGCTTTAAGTTCAGCTATAGATAATTTTACCGTTATATTTTTTGCCGAACTTCGTATGCCGTAACCTATGCCGTCAAACGCACCTATATCGTCGGTCGACGTGTACGCGAGCGCGCCGTCGATATAAACCTCATAATAAGCGCCGTAATCGCGCACGGTGAGCGTCACGTTTATCTCGCTACCGTCTGTTTTTGCTGCGTTAAATTTTTCTTTCCACGTAGCCGGCAGATTGGCGATCGTTACATTCGTAGATTTGAATCCGCCGCTCACTTTACCGCAAACAAGACCTCCGCTGCCGCGGTTTATACCTACCGATATATACTTACATACGTCGGTCGCTTTATTGTCGTTCATTGCGTTATCCGTATAAACGCTCATTCTGAACGCAATAGATACAACTCCGGTCTGCGACGGACTCATTGCAAAGTTCATGGTGTACTGCGTGTAATCGAACTGCGTTTCTGCAATAACAAGCGCGCCTTCTGAATTACCCACCGTAACCGTGCCGTCGCCGTTATCCGTAATCGAATTATGCGTCGGACGTCTCCAACCGGCATAAAGTGTAGTATCTTCGTTGATAGAAAACTCGTCTACATTTACAGCACGCGTGCAAGCCGCGTCGAAATACCAACCCGTAAACATTCTGTTCGCCTTATTATCGAGCGTAGGCAGGTATATATTATCCTCGTAATAACCGTACGAACAAAGCTTAGCGTCGCCGTCGTTCAAAGTGATGTTTATTTCTGCGACGTCGTAACCGGCATATAACGTAGCGTCGGCATTTATGACGGGATTATCCATATCGACTTTTTGCGTCAGCGCCTCGTCGTAATACCAGCCCGAGAAAACACCGTTTTCTTTCAGGGGTACCGGAACGTCGAGCCTACCTACTGCGTAGGTCATATCGGCTATTTCACTCCCTCCGTTTGTTTGGAAAGACAGTGTTTTGAACGTTCCGAATCGATAATTGAAAAAATCCGATTCTTTGGTATTGGATCTGAATCCGAAAGCGGTGGACGTGAAATTGTTCAGAATACCAACATCGGCGTTTTCATATACCAATACACCATCTAAATAGACCTCGAATGAAGTGCCGTAATCGTATACAGTTAAGTTTACCGTCAATATATCTCCCAAGCGTGCCGCATTGTATCTTTCACGCCAAGCCGAAGGCGTATTTTGGAATTCGATTTTTTTGAATCTGCTCCATTTGCCGTCGGTTACCTTATGTATCTCCAAATTGCCGTTCGCGGGATATACGCCGGCTATCAGATAGTACGACCCCGCATCTTCATATGCCAAAACATTGCCGCTCAACCCCATACGCCATGCAATATTGACACAACCTGCCGAACCCTTGGCAAACGACATATCGATCGAATAACCGCCTTCCTGCACACCTTCGTCGATCAACGGTAAAACCGCTTTACCTTTAGCCGTATAGCTGCCGTCCTCGTTCTTTTTAACACGCGAATATGCGGGTACGTCGGAATAATCGTATTCGGCGAAAATATAGGTATGAGCGGAAAGCGTAATTTCTGCCGGCAAGCTTTCGCCGTTTACGTCGATCAATCCGACAAACGGACACAGCTTGCCGTCGACTTCCAAAGTATCGGGAATTTCAAGCTCGCTTGTTTTGACGGATGTACCCGGAGCAAAGCTAATGCGCTTATATGTATTGTCCCGTCCGAAATAAATATACAGATATACAACCTTCACCCAACCCGCATACAGATCGATATCCGTATTCGGAGCAAATACGCCGTCGATTTTTTCATCGGAGCAATCTTTTTCCTTATACCAACCGGTAAAATCGTAACCGTACTTCTCGGGGACGGGTAATGTTATCGACTCACCCGCTTCGCGTATGTAAATACTGTCTAAATCAGAGCCGCCGTTAGAATGAAAGTTGACCGTCGCCGCTACGTTCATTCGCCACTTCGCATACAGTGTAATATCTCTATCCGGACGATACGTACCGCGATACGCCTTTCCTTCGAAATCGGCATTTCTATACCAACCGTCAAAAACGAATCCGGGCTTTGTCGGTTCCGGCAATTCTATTTGCTGTCCGTTGCTTTGTACGCTTCTATACGAATAATCGCAGTTCGAAACAAACGATACCGTATATGTAAGCTCGCGCCACTTCGCATAGAGCGTTATATTTCCGGTCGGAACATAACTTTCGCCGAGCGCGTCGCCGGAACAATCGGCATTATCATACCAACCGAGAAATTGACAACCGAACTTTTCCGGCAACGGCAATCTTATTTCCTGTCCTTCGGTAACGGTCTGTATCCTGCTGTATTCCGTTCCCCCGTTAGTTTCAAACGACACGGTACATACAGGCGTATCCGCGCATGCCGTGAATGCAAACACCGAACAAAGAGCAAGCGCGACAAAAATCAACAATCCGGCGATTCGTCTGTTTTTCATATCGACTCCACCTCGAATACATAGTTATTAGTCACTTGAATATCGCCGAACGTCACGCCGGGCATTCCAGTGCGAATACCGCATCCCGTACCGTTAAGCGGCATATGATCTTTTACGGCAAACATGAGCTCGTCATTTATAAAACACCATATTCGAGCATTTCTATAAACCACTTTCATGCGATACGCACGGTCCGCCGTAAACGAATAGTCGACGATTTTTACTATGTTCCAGCCACCGTTAACCTTTCCGAGATATGCTTTACCCTCTCTGCTCAAAAAGAAAAAGTAATAACTGACTCCCTGCTCCCAAAAGTAATCGTATCCATTTCCGGACAACCCAAACACCAAACCGCTGTCGGTCTCGGTCGAAGTCTTTACCGTACAGGAAATCGTACCGTAAGGAAACGGTGCGGAATCAATAACCGCCATGCTATCTGTCTGACCGGAAACGTACTCGTCGGTCGTCGTCATGTAATCAAACGTGCCGCTTACAGTTTTAAGATCGATAGAATAGTCGTATTTTACAGAATCGTCGAAAGGCTTTTCGTCTCGGTCGTCGATATCTATTATTTCAAAAATAAAATCATCGTCCGACGTCGGACTGTCATTGATTTCAAAGTCGGGTACCAATACGTCCGACGGCTTTTGCGCCGGCGACGAAACGTCCGGCGAAAGCGGATCAGCCGACTGCGTAGAACACCCCGTCGCCGTAAAGAGCCAAATCGATGCCAAAATCGCCGTGAATACTGCTGTTTTTCGTTTCATCTTTACCTACCGAATTGTAATCTATAACTAAATTATAATCATAGACAAACACAGTGTCAATAGCATTCCGACTTTTTTATGGTCCGAAAAATGGAATAAATAGCATATTTGAACCATTTTTCGGTTTACAAAAATTTCTGTTTCATATATAATACAGATACATAAGGAGATATTATGGAACAGTATAAAGATAAAAACGCGATCCTCGATTTAGCTTTGGAGAATGAAAGAGACAGATCGATTATAGCAACGATTTGCGATGCGCTCGGTGACGAAACACGGCTCGAGATTTTATGGCATCTCAATAATCCGCCGTTTTTAAAAACGATCGCTCAACTCGGTAAATTAGTTCCGATCCCAAAAACTACGCTTATAAGACATTTGGAAAAATTGGAAAAGGCAAATTTAGTCACCGTTTTGTATAGATCCGCTTCGCATGGCACGGCGCGTGTCTTTAAAAGAGATATACAGGGCGTCAATATGGATCTGTATTTTAATAAAAAACCAAAGAAAACCACCACCGTATCCAATATTCAATCGATAGGCGTCGGTCAGTTCGCGGATTTCGAGGGTGAACAGTTCGGATTTTCCACAAAATCCGATTATTATCACTTTACAAACGAGGACTGTTTCACGAGCAAACGGTTCGACGCACAAATCGTATATACGACGTACGGACGAATAACATACTATTTCAGTAATATTACTGCGAAGTATAACGAAATAACCGAACTTTCTCTGTCACTCGAAATTTGTTCGGAAGCGCCGTATTTCGACAACGATTACAAATCGGACATAACCTTTTGGATAAACGGCATCGAATTGACAACATTTACGAGTTTAGGCGATTTCGGAGATCACCGCGGCAAATTGAATCCCGTTTGGTGGCCTGATACCAACACTCAGTACGGCAAACTAGTTACCGTTACGGTAAATCGCGACGGCGTAGGCATAAACGGGAATCGCGTACCGTCAAGAGTAACACTGTCTGATTTGAATATCGATAAAGGAAATAAAATAATCGTGACATTGGGAAACAAGGATACCGCTCTCTACCGCGGAGGTTTTAATATATTCGGCAGCGCTTTCGGCGACTATCCGCAAGATATCTGTCTGAGCCTGTCTTACGACACCGTTAAAAATTCGTAAAACCAGTAACTGTGTCGCAATATATTCGATTACCGACAAAACAAAGCACAAGAGTTCACTTGTGCTTTGTTTTGTATAAAGTTGCATTTTTACATTGAGTATAATAAATTTTCACGAATTACATTAATTTATCAATGCGCGATACATTTCGCCGAACTTTTTCAAGTGCAAACGTTCGTCAAGCAAAATACGGCTTATGAGCGCGCCGAGCGTCGGTTCGGTTATACGGTCGAGCATACTTTCGTACTGTGCTATCGCCTCTTTTTCCGCCGTGATATCCGCCGCTATCATCTCGACCGGCGAGGTCGCATAATTGACGGCACACGAATTATAAAAATTGCATTTCTCCGGCGGACAATGCGAATATACCGGAGTAACGCCCATTCTCGCAAGCGCTTCCGAGAGCAGATCGAGATGTTTCATTTCGGCTATCGCTATCTCTACGAGTGTATTTCCATACTCCCCGTTCCCGCCGACGTCGAACAATACGCTTTGATATATGTATTGCAAAACGGCGGTAAGCTCACTTTTTACATCGGCGTAAGCCGGCATAATGATTCGCGCATTCCTTTTGTCGACTTTGAGTTTTGTCAAATCGGGAAAAGGCAGATCTTCGGTCATCGGCTTCATAACGGTCTCCTACGGGATAGTAATATTCTTTATGTCGCCGACGATGTTTTTGTTAATACTTTTACGATTATCGTTAGATTTTTTTCATTTAATACGAGATCCGAAAAGTCCTATTTGAATGCATGTTTAAAAAAGAAAGCATCCTGCGAAATCGATATTTGTCGGCGACAAATATGCGAACGATATTTTAATGGCTATTTTCGAAACAAAACGGATTGAAAAAAAGAAAACAATGGTATTAAATTACTATTGTTATATCCTTATATCACAATAAAATTATCTATTCCATCTCGTTTGCAACTTGCGGCTGATCGGCTTCTTGTTCCGATACTTCACTAACCTTTTTTATCGGTTTTATTTCACCTGCTTTGTTGAACGCTATCTTCGCAAGTATGACTGCGATGATTTCGTTTATTATCGTCGCAGCGACGATCGTTCCGGATACCGCGGTAGCCAAAGTCGGGTCGATAGCGGTTAAAGTATTTACCGCTATTCCGGTAAATATCAACGATACGCCGGAATGCGGCAACAGCGTGAACCCGAGCCATTTCGTAACGCGAGAATCGGATTTGGTGATTTTTCCGCCCAAATACGCGCATCCTACCTTGCCGATGGCACGAGATAAAATATATACGACGGTAAACACTCCCGCCCCCGCTATCAGTCGATAATCCAACGGCATTCCCAAATTGACGATAACGATTATCAACGACAGATTCAGTATCGGCGCGTAGATCTTCATCATTTTTTCCAACTTACATTCGTCTATCAAATTTGCCGTGGCAGATGCAAACGACATACCGATAAGCAGATAATTCAGCATGAACGATCCGAAAACAAAATAGTCTATTACTATTCCTATACCTATACAACAAGCCAAACCAGTCATTAAAACCGTGAAACATAATATGACGTTTTTTATTTTGCGTATAACGAACCCGGTCAAAGCTCCCAAACCTATACCTATGACGAACGGCAATACTATCATTCCGACTGTCGACAGCGCCGATACGGATTGACCGCCTTTGACTGCGCCTATGATCGATATCGTCGTAAAAAACACGATAACGCCTATAACATCGTCTATTGCGGCCAGCGGTATCAAAGTTTTTGTAACGGGACCGTCGGTATGATACTCGTTGACGATCGAGAGCGCGGGCGCCGGCGCTGTCGCAAGCGCGATACCGCCGAATACAAACGCCAAATACAGGGGTAATTTAGCAATCGCAAAAGTTATTGCGAAAACGAGCGAAACAAATATAAACGTACCTAATGCTTGTACTATCGTTATGCCTATTATCTTCTTTCCGGACTTTGCGATTTTCTTGAAAACGATCTCTCTGCCGATCATGACCCCGGCAAAACACTCGAACACCTTAATGAATATTTTATACCATACTGTATCGGTTATCTGCAGTGAAACTATTTCGATAAGGTATGGACCGAAAACTATACCGGTTATAAGCCAACCCAATATTGCCGGCAACTTGATTTTGGAAACCAACTTGCCTACTACATACGCAATGCAAAATATAGCAAATAATCTCAATATAGATACTATCATATCGATCTCTCCAACATTCGAACTATACTCGCATTCAAAGGCGCACCGTCAAGTTTTTCGAAAACACTGTCGATAATAAACATAGCCGCTGCGTTATCGTCGGATCGCAACACATTTTCAAAATTTTCACGTATTTTATTATGCTTTGTCAAAGCAAAATGCCTTATAGATTCGTTGAGCGCATATTTATTAAAAAGATCGCCGCGTATCATGCAATAAGAACGATAGTATAAATCAATACGATCGATAAAATTATCGACGCCGTCGCTTATGACCTGTTTCGATTCTTTATCTAAATCATCATAAAATCGTTCGTATACGGCAATAGCCAAATCTTCCTTGCGCGGAAAAAACTTGTAAACGGTCTTCTTCGATATTTGCAATTCTTTCGCGATAGAATCAACGGAAAATCGCAAGCCTTCTTTGCGTAGTCCGCGTATAGATACTTCCAGTATTTCGGATCTCATTTCGGAAACAAAATAATTCATGTTTTGTTTCCATTATACTCTTTATTTGTACAAATAGCAAACAATTTTCGCTACAGAAAATACTAATTATTTCGAGAATTAATGCGTCGAATCTTTCACCCCAACAAAAAACACCCATAAAGGGTGTTTTGCAGATTTTACATTTGTTCTACAGGTAGAAAGATTGCCCGCTGTCACGCGGGCGAGCTTCGGCTTCCGCCGAGCGCTTAGCGAACTCGCGCCCGTATTATAGACACCATTCATCTGTGTTGCGTATTCTCTATTTCTTTGTTACCGCTATCTATATTTTACTCGGGCGCGTCGAATCTTTCACCCCAACAAAAAACACCCATAAAGGGTGTTTTGGCTGGGGTAGAAAGATTCGAACTTTCGTAATGACGGAGTCAGAGTCCGTTGCCTTACCGCTTGGCGATACCCCACTGAAAGGAGTTTTATAGAAATTATCGAGCCTACCAAACTCCTGTTGGCAGGGGTAGCAAGATTCGAACTTGCGAATGCGAAAGTCAAAGTCTCGTGCCTTACCGCTTGGCGATACCCCTGTATGGGGTGAGTAAAGGGATTCGAACCCTTGGCCTCCAGGGCCACAACCTGGCGCTCTAACCAACTGAGCTATACCCACCATATGGCACGCCCGGGGGGATTCGAACCCTCGACAAACGCCTTAGAAGGGCGCTACTCTATCCAGCTGAGCTACGGGCGCACTTCTGGAGCAGGTGATGGGAATCGAACCCACGTGGTCGGCTTGGAAGGCCGAAACTCTACCATTGAGCTACACCTGCGCGTGCTAATCAAGCATATCATATTTCGTCGTATTTGTCAACGATTTTTATATAATAAAATCAAGATAGGTTATTTTTTCGTTTATATGCGACCGTGGATTTTTCTCGTCATATCACACCGCGCCTAGCTATAAAATTCTCGCCGTCGCCTGCGACAAGCGCATACGATCCCGAACACAGTGCGCCCGGATTTATGAAATGCACGCCGCCCTCCACCCTGTCGCAATACGTATGCGTATGTCCGAAAAACACAAGCCGCGCACCGTGCATTGTCGCCAGTCCGTACAGATTTCTCAAACCTTGATAAACACCGTACTTATGACCGTGAGTGACGATAGCTCGCGTACTGCCGAAAGCGACGGACGCGGTCTCGGTGATATTTACGTTAGCGCCGAGATCGTTGTTACCTTTTACGCACACGATCGGAACAGTCAACATACCGCGGATCTTCATGATATCCATTACTCCGTCGCCGCAAAACACAAGATAATCCGCAGAATTGATGACAGGTATCATGCGTTCCAATCTTACCATATCGTGATGCGTGTCCGATATAACGACTAACTTGTACGGAATTCGTTCGGCATCGGTTTCATTCATATACTGTCATACTCCTTGCAGTCGGGATAAATCAATCGATCGTACACAATACTATAGTTCCAACTCGTCTTTCAGCGCCGCGAGCGCACGCGCTCGGTGACTGACAAGATTCTTCTCCGTCTCGGTCGCCTCTCCGAAAGTTTTTCCGAGATCGTCGCTTATAAACAACGGGTCGTACCCGAACCCGCCGCAACCGCATTCCGAGTCTGCGATAACGCCGTAAGTTTTACCGACGGCGCTTATTATCTCTTTGCCGTCATAGTAAACTATACAGCTTTCGAAATGCGCACTGCGGTTTGTTTTACCTTTAAGTTCCGACAAAAGCTTGTTGTTATTGTCCTTATCCGAGCCGCCGCTATATCGCGCGGAAAACACACCCGGTGCGCCGCCGAGCGCATCGACACACAGCCCGCTGTCGTCGGCGAGCGCCGGCAAGCCGCTTAACTCAAACAAAGCCCGCGCTTTTATAAGCGCGTTGTCGTAAAACGTACTGCCCGTTTCTTCTACATCGAATTCGATATTCAATTCATGCGGCGACAAAACATTGTACCCGTCGAGCATAGCTCGAAACTCGGCGAGTTTTCCTTTGTTGCCGCTTGCCAAAACTATTTCTTTCATATTATTTTCCGATAAAAGTAATTGATATTATTCTAAGCATAATGCTTTAATATTTTACACCTATTAATTTTAAATATCAAATATTTATGATACATACAAAAAAATTTTCGGTCTTATTCTATTCGACTATCATACAAAAAAGCCGAATATATTCATCGTATTAATGTTATTTCAACTCGGCTTTGAATTTATCGCTCCAATCTTTAAGCTCGGTAGCATTTCTGTCGGAAGACGACGACACGCCTTTTGTACCGGACAGACGCGACACTTCGCCTATCATACCCGATCTGTCGAGCGCCGTGACGCGCGTCGCGGTTTCGCCGTCATTTTCGTATTTTTCGATATAATAGTGACCGTCCGCCATCGCGGCGATCTGCGGCAAGTGCGTTACGCAAAGCACCTGATGTCCGCGCGAAAGTTCGGCAAGTTTTTTCGCCACGCAAAGCCCGATCGCGCCGCTTATACCGGTATCGATCTCGTCGAATATCATAGTCTCGATATTGCCGAGATTACCGGTTATCATTTTTATCGCGAGCATGAATCGCGACATCTCGCCGCCCGAAATTATCTTTGCGAGCGGCAATAAAGGTTGACCTATATTCGGGCTGAGATAAAATTCGAACTCGTCGAATCCGTTCAGCGTCACTTTCTTGACAAAATCCGATTTATCGGGACTTTCCGCAAATACCGTCTCGAACTGCGAATTTGCCATGCCGAGATCGTTAAGCTCTCTCAATATCCTATCGCGCATAACTTGCGCGCCGGACCTGCGCATTTCGGTCAGGCGCATGCAGCTTGCGTAAAGCTTTTCACGCAAAGCGCTTTCCCTGTCGCAAAGTTCGCCGTATATCTCCGCACCGTGCATGGCTCTGTCGAGTTCGATCTCGGCATTTGCCAAAAACTTTTTCATCGCGTCATAAGCGCCGTATTTTGCTTTGAGCGCACGCAGTTTATCAAGCCGCGCGACGACTTCGTCGAGTTCACGCTCGCCGCCGTCCATGCCGTCGAGTTCGTCTTTTACGCTCTCTGTTATATCGTCGAGTTCTATCGACACGGATTTCAACCGATCGTAAAGCGAAGAATAACCGTCGCCGAACGATGTTATCGATGACAGCGCATGCAATCCGTCGGACAATCCGGCGCTCGCGCCGTCGTCGCCGTCCAGTCTCGAAACACATTCGGCAAGCGCTGTTTTTATGCGTTCGGACGCCATAAGCAAATGTCTGCGGTCTACAAGCGCCTGCTCCTCGCCTTCCCCTACGTTTGCGGATTTTATTTCTTCGATCTGGTAATTGAGAATATCTATGCGTTGTGCGCGCTCGGTCTCGTCGCCGAGTTCACGCATATCCGCACAAACCTTTTTGTATTCGTTGAAAAGCTCTTTGTGCGACTCGAGTACCTTCGTATCGTTTTTGAACACAAAATAATCCAACAGCTTACGCTGCTCCGTTATCTTTAGCAACGATTGATACTCGTTCTGTCCGTAAATGTCCACATAGTTTTGCATCAGCTCGCGAAGCATTGCCGTCGTGACCTGCTTGCCGTTTACTCTTATATCGTTTCTGCCGTCGCGATAAAACTTACGCGTAACGATGAATATACCGTCGTCGCCGTCCAGCCCGATATTTTCGAGCGGCGCGCCGTCCTTAAAATCGAAAACGCCTTCTACAAAGCCGCTATCCGCCCCGAACTTTATCAGCGATTTATCGTAACGTCCGCCGACGAGCAACATAAGCGAATCGACTATTATAGATTTACCGGCGCCCGTTTCGCCGGAAAACACATTCAATCCGGTTGAAAACTCTATTTCCAAGTCACGAATAAGTGCAAGGTTATGTACGGTTATTCTCTGTAACATCAGCCCTCCGTCGCAGACCAATCGTTTAATTTATCGAGCAGTCTCGAATAAAAACTCTTGTTGTCGAACCTGACAAACAGCGCGCTCATATCCCAACCGGTAACGGATATCGAGCGACCCGGCAAAAGTTTTGCCGTTTCTTCGCCGTCCACGTATAATCGCGCCGATTTAGTCCCGGTATTTTTCAATTCTATATTTTCGAACGATCCCACTACTATCGGACGCGTGCGAAGCGTGTGCGGATTTACCGGAGTAAGCGCGATCACCGGCGTATTGGGACCTATTACCGAACCGCCCGCCGACAGCGAATATGCGGTCGAACCCGTCGGCGTACACGCTATATAGCCGTCGCAAGTGAACTTATCTATTATCTCACCGTCGACCCGAACTTCCATCGATATCATTCGTCCGTCGGATGAACGCACGACTACGTCGTTAAGCGCATAAAAATGTTTGTCTTCCTGTTGCGCGTCGATAAGCGCACGGCGCTCGAGTTTGTACTCTCTCGACGTAAGTCTTTTTAACGCGTTTTCGATATCGCCCGGTTCCACCTCGGTCAAAAACCCGACTGTACCCATGTTTACGCCGAGAATAGGCACACCGCACCGCGCACTGTCCTTGGCCATGCGCAATATGGTACCGTCGCCGCCGACGGACACGATAAAGTCATAATCGCCGCCCGATACATACGGTTCGGATCTTATACCGATCTTGTTCGCCGCCGCAAAAACTTTATTTTGCACGACGCCGTCGATATCTTTTATTGGATTGGAATATACGCCGATCTTAATCATATCATCTCTTGCTTAACGATCCATGCGTCATTAGTATACTATTTTCGCACGACTTATTCAAGGCTTTTTACCGTCTTGATCAAATTTTCTTCGGTTATACCGGACATGACGAAAGCTTCGTCTATATCTCTGTTATCGATATAAACATCGCCGTGTGCAAGCGCGCGGAACGAAACATTGTTGCCGCAAGTCGTCAGATAGTCTAGAACGCTCATCCCGAAACCGCCTATACGCACATTATCCTCGATCGTGACGATAATATTGCCTTTACGGTTTATACTGTCGAGAAAATCGCTGTCTATCGGTTTAACGAAACGAGCATTGACTATATTCGCATCTCCGCCATCGAATGCGCGCTCGGCGATATCGAGCGCACGTCCGCCGACGCATAGAATATAAATATTTGATTTAGATTGTTTTATTGTTTCCCACTTACCGTAAACCACCGGCGCATGGTCGCGTTCCGTAAAGTAAGACTTAGGATAACGCAATGCGAGCGGTCTGTCAAAACCCAACGAGAATTCAAGCATTTGCCTGAACTCGGTCCCGTCGGTCGGACACATTATCGTCATTCCCGGTATCGGCATAAGATAACTCAAATCGAATATGCCTTGATGGGTGACTCCGTCCGCCCCGACGGCGCCCGCTCTGTCGATACAAAACGTGACGGGATACCCGCCGATACCGACGTCATGTAACAGCTGATCGAACCCGCGCTGCAAAAACGTCGAATAAACGGCGAAATACGGCTTTAATCCGCCCGCCGCGAGCGCGGCGCAATACGTAACGGCATGCTCTTCCGCTATACCCACGTCCTTGAATTTATCCGGATGTTCGAGCGCGAACTTTTCCAGCCCGGTGCCTATCGCCATGGCGGCGGTCACTGCCGTTATTCTTTTATCGCGCTCGGCGGCAACGTGCAAAAATTCGCCTAGTACGCATGAAAAATCTTTGCCGATCGGCGCATCCGACGACGATATGCCGTGCGAATGTTCGGGATCGACGGTCGCACTTTTAAGACCGTGTCCTTTATCGGTTATCAAGTGAACAAGTTTCGGTCCGTCCTTGCGCTTGACCTGTTTGAACACTTCTATCATTTCGCCCAAGTCGTGACCGTCGAACGGACCGTAATACGATATCCCCATTTCTTCGAACATCTTATTGGACAAAACCACGCGCTTTAAAAACCTTTTGCCCTTATCGAGCAGATTCAATGCACCGTCCCCGAAAAGAGGTATTATGGACACCGCGCGCTTGATCTCGGTTTTCATACGCGAATACTTTTTGCTTATTCGAAGTCTGGTGAGATACTTACTCATCGCGCCGACGTTCTTGCTTATCGACATGTTATTGTCGTTAAGCACTATCACAACGGGCAGTTTTTCGCTGCCTATGGCATTTAACGCCTCGTACGCCATTCCGCCGGTCAACGCGCCGTCGCCTATTATAGCAACCTCGGTCTCGTTTTTTTCCATGCGTTTTGCCGCCTCGGCGAGTCCTAACGCAACGGACAGCGACGTTGATGCATGCCCGGTCGGAAACGCATCGTATTCGCTTTCTTCGGGCTTCGGGAATCCGGAAATACCGCCGTTTTTTCTGAGTCCGTCGAAAGCCTCGTCGCGTCCCGTCAAAATTTTATGCGTATATGCCTGATGTCCGACGTCGAAAATAAACTTATCGTCCGGACAATCGAATACATAATGCAGTGCAACAGTGAGTTCTACCGTACCGAGATTGCTCGCCAAATGACCGCCGTTATTTTCCACTACGTCGATAATCCGTCTGCGTATCCCGTCGCAAACTTCTTTCAGTTCGTCGATATTAAGCCGCTTCAGATCCTGCGGCGATTTTATTTGCTTGCTATCCAAAGTATTCACAGAATAATAAACTTATTGAGCAGCATGCGCAAAAAATCCACGTTCTTTGTGCGCGTGCGCTTTAACGCCACGGCGGCATCGTTGAGCTTGCTGTTGAGCATACGCTTTGCCTCGTCGAGATCGACAAAGTTCATAACGCTTGTTCCGTCCGATTTCTCGCCGTCGATATATTCCGTTATATCGTCGTACAACTGAAACGCCGCGCCGAACGCCGCGCCGAACCTGTCTACGGCTTGGAAATCGCCGCCTTTGCGTCCGCCTATCTCGTCGATCGTCCATATCTCGTCTAATATCTTGGCATACTTTTTATATTGCTCATAGTCGAAATTGTTGCCGAAAGCGTAACCGCTGAGACACGATAAATGTATGAGCGCGCCCGTTTTCTTCTTATACATTGCCAGAAGTTTATCGAGCGTATCGATCTCTTCGTACAGATCGGAATACTGACCGCCTATAAGGCCGTCGTCACCGCACAACCTCGACAGCGCCCAGAACGGACTGACCGCGCCCGAAGCCATCGGTTCGCCGAGAAGTCTGTACGCGATGTCCATAAGCGCGTCGCCTGCGAGCAAAGCTTTACCTTCTCCGTATGCGGCATGGACCGACGGCTTGCCGCGCCGCATAAGATCGTTATCCATGCACGGCATATCATCGTGTATGAGCGAGTACGAATGCAATATCTCAAGACCGCAGGCATAACGCAGAGCGCCGTCGTCTATTTCCGAAAACATGCCGTGACACGCCAACATCAATACAGGGCGCAGTCGCTTACCGCCCGGGAACAGCGCATATTCCAGCACTTCTTTAAACTCGCTTGCATACGAAGTTTCGGCTATGATCGATCGGATCTTTTCGTCGATCAATTCTTTATAGCCGTCGAGCGTTTTATCGAATTCTTCATTAGTCATTATTTTCAGCCGTCTCCGATCTGCCGAGAATGATATCGAGTTTCTTGTCAAGTTCGGCAATGCGCGCCTGCATTGCGTTCAATTCATTTACACACTCGTCCGTAATTACCAAGCCCTGTTCGAAAAGGCTCATACTGTCCTCGAGCGTGACATTGCCGTCGTTTTCAAGCTTCTCCACTATTGTTTGCAAACGACCGATTTTTTCTTCGAAACCTACAGATTTTTCGGATTTGTTTTTGTTATCCATTGCTCACCTCGTTTTTTCTATGCACACGTCCGTAATTTCAGCCGTAGCGCTGCCGTCTGCAAATATCAGTTTTACACTGTCGCCGGCGCCGAGTTCGGCAGCGTTCATGACGCGCATGCCGCTCTTTGCCACCGCCGCATAACCTATCTTGATGATGCGGTGCGGATCGAGCGCGAAAAACATTGCCATAAGTTTTTCCGTAGCCGCACGCCGCGCCGTATACTTCTTTTGATTGTTTATTTTAAGTTCTTTCGCCGTCATTTCGAGCCGCGTTCGCTTTGCCGCGAGCTTGTCTTTAAGCTTATACATGCCGCGCCGAATCAGATATTCGGTCGTTGCCCGTTCGCGCATGACGCGTAATGTCGCGGCTTTGACCGCCGAGTTACCGAGACGCGCAATGCGCATGGAACAACGTTCCGATATATCGGCGACCGCAACCCGCATGCGCTCGGTCAGATACGCAATATC
>CAJUQF010000032.1 GCA_910588315.1 uncultured Christensenellaceae bacterium
GCCACACACGGAGCGCAACGAGGTCTAAAGCTCCCTACAAACATCTTTCGATTATAGTTTTACGGTATTCCATAAAATATCCATATACGTCGATTCTATTATTGCTTTTCGATAAGCAATTTCATTGTGCAATTCGTAGGGCAGGCAGACCCTTGCCTGCCGCTACTCGGATTATTGCTTTGCCACACACGGAGCGCATGGGTCTGCGCTCCCTACGAACTTCTTTCTGTTATTGTTTTACGGTAAGCAATTTCATTGCGTAATTCGTATGGAACGACGCCTCGGCGTTCCGTTTGTTATCGTAAAGCAATTATATTGTGCAATTCGTAGGGCAGGCAGACCCTTGCCTGCCGTTTCTCGGATTATTACCCTGCCATAAGCGGAGCGCATGGAGGTCTAAAGCTCCCTACGAACATCTTTCGATTATCGTTTTACGTTATTCCATATTCAAATATCCATATACGTCGATTCTGTTATTGCTTTACGATAAGCAATTTCATTGCGTAATTCGTAGGGAACGACGCCTCGGCGTTCCGTTTGTTATCGTAAAGCATTTATGTTGCGTAATTCGTAGGGCGGTCAGACCCTTGACCGCCGTTTCTCGATTTATTGCTTTACCACAAGCGGAGCGCATGGAGATCTAAAGCTCCCTACGAACATCTTTCTATTATTGCCTTGCGTTATTCCGTATACAAATACCCGTATACATCGATTCTATTATTGAAGAAACGGCGGTCGACATTAACGTATCTGCATTTTACCGTAAAGCAATTTACCGCAATGCTTTCTTTCTACATAAAAAACACGGACGCACGACAAAAAGGTGCGCCCGTGTTTTTGCTTTACTATTTAATTTATCTATCAATTTATCGCTTTGGTGTCGATCTCTTCGCGTATCTTATGATAGAACTCGTCGAAAGTCATCGTGCCGAGATTGTCGTTGCGATGCCGAACCGAAACAACGTCCTGTTCGGCTTCCTTATCGCCTATCACGAGCATGTACGGCACTTTATCGACCTGCGCTTCGCGGATCTTGTAACCGATCTTTTCGTTGCGGTTGTCTGCGGTCGCGAGTATGCCGCGGCGTTTAAGCTCCTCGGTAAGCGCGTTACACTTATCCGCCGTGCGTTCCGTAAGCGACATGACGCGCACCTGCTCCGGCGATATCCACAACGGGAACGCGCCGCCGAACTTTTCTATGAGCAATGCGAGCGTGCGCTCGTAACAGCCGATCGAACTGCGGTGAATGATATACGGCGTCTTTTTCTCGCCGTTCTCATCGATGTACGTCATATCGAACCGCTCGGCAAGGAACATATCGACTTGGATCGTAAGGAGCGTATCGACTTTACCGTAAACGTTACGCGATTGGATATCGAGCTTGGGACCGTAGAACGCCGCCTCGCCTATTCCTTCGACATACTCGACGCCGAGGTCTTCGAGGATATGTTTCATCGTGTCCTCTGCGGCTTTCCATTTCTTAGGTTCGTTGATATACTTCTCTTTGTCCTTGGGGTCCCAGCGCGAGAAACGATAGAAAATATCGTCGCGCAAACCGAAAATATTGAGCATGTACTCGCAAAGGTCCAAACAGCCTTTAAACTCTTCTTCGAGTTGTTCGGGTGTGCAGATTATATGCCCGTCGGCGAGCGTAAACTGTCTGACGCGCGTAAGCCCGTGCATTTCGCCGCTCGCCTCGTTGCGGAACAGCGTGCTTGTTTCGGCATAACGGCACGGCAGATCGCGGTAGCTTTTAAGCCCGTTTTTGTAAATCATGTATTGGAACGGACATGTCATGGGACGGAGCGCAAGTACCTCGTCGTCCATAACTTCGTCGCCGATTATGAACATGCCGTCGCGGTAATGATCCCAATGCCCGCTGAGTTTATAAAGATCGCTTTTAGCCATGTACGGCGTTTTGGTAAGCATGTAGCCGCGGCGCTCTTCTTCGTCCTCGACAAAGCGCTGCATTATCTGCATCATCTTTGCGCCTTTGGGCATGAGCAGCGGCAATCCCTGTCCGACGCGTTCTTCGGTCATGAACAGTTTCATATCTCTGCCGAGCTTGTTGTGATCGCGCTTTTTCGCCTCTTCGAGCTTTTGCAGATATTCTTCCACCTCGGACTTTTTCTCGAACGCCACGCCGTAAATGCGCGTGAGCATTTTGTTATGCTCGTCGCCCTTCCAATACGCGCCGGCAAGCTGAACGAGCTTGACGTGCTTTACCTTGCCCGTACTCGATAAATGCGGTCCGCGGCAAAGATCGACGAAATTGCCCTGACGATAGAACGTTATCTTACTGCGCGCCGGAAGTTCTTCGATGAGCTGCATTTTATAAACTTCGTTATAGCCCTGCATTTTGGCAAGCGCCGCTTTGCGCGTTACGACTTCGCGCTCGATGGGAAGGTCTGCTGCGATTATCTGGTTCATCTCGTTTTCGAGCGCCGCAAGGTCGTCCATGGTAATCGCGAACGGCAGGTCCACGTCATAGTAGAATCCCGTCGACGTAGCCGGTCCGATTGCGAGCTGTGCTGCCGGATATACGTTCTTTATCGCCTGCGCGAGAATGTGCGACGCAGTATGGCGGTAAACTTCCTTGCCCTCGTCGTCGCGATACGTGAGTATCTCGAGCGCACAATCGCCGGTAAGCGGTGCGGTGAGATCGACGAGTTCGCCGTTCGCACGGGCGACGAACGCCGCGCGATGCAGGTTGTCGCTGATGCGCTTTGCTATCTGCTCCGCAGTCGTTCCGTTTTCGACTTCGATGACGCTTCCGTCTTTGAGTGTTATGTTCATGAGTCTATATCTCCTTGATCCGACTGATCGAATATTATAACGCAAGGCGCCGAGAACAAAAAATCCTTAACAATAACTGTTAAGGACGATTTTCGAGTTCGTGGTTCCACCTTACTTCGCGCAACAAACGTTACGCCTCTTTTCTTGCAAACGGCAAGCCGTTCCCGTTACTTTGCGGTGGTTTCGCTTGTGCGCCGACGGCTGCAAGGTTTCCAGCTGCTCCCTGCTCTCTGTAAGCCCGTACGCGGCTACTTGTCCGACACGGAATATTCGATTGAATACATTCTACCACCGCCGCAACGCTTTGTCAAGCGAATCGCCGCGGCATAATACAAAAACAAAATTCCGTCAGCCGGCTTTTTTTCGTTCGATCTTACTCTTGATCCCGCTTATAACTACGAACGCGACAAACATTATACATACAAGCGCTATCCATATCGGTATACCTGCGCCGGAGAACGGTATCACGCCGCTGCCGAGATATGCGGTAAGCCCTATCATGACGGGACGCGTTACAAGACAGATGACCGTAAAGTACGTATACGACATCGACGTTATTCCGGCTATCATGCACAACATATCGTCCGGGAATGCCGGGAAAAGCAGCATGATTATAAAAATGAACCGACCCTTTTCGCACATGATCTTTGCGTACTTGTCGGTGTTTTCTTCGCCGAACATCCAATTACACAGCTTGCGCCCGAACACTTTCCCGAGCATGAACGATATGAGCGAACCGATGATCGTGCCTATAACCGACAGTACAAAGCTCCAGGTCGCGCCGTATATCGCAACACCGAGAAGTATCGTCACGGCTTCCGGGATCGGCAAGACTACGACCTGAAAAACGGTCAAACCGATAAATATCGCAATACCCCAAAATCCGCTGCCGCGAATGTATGCCGCGAGCGCATCGAAATCGGAAAACTTTTCGTTCAGTCCCGTCGTATAGTAAATAACGTATGCGACGACTACCGTCGCGGTTATTCCTGCAACGACCGCGGCTATGCGCGATACACGTTTGAACTTTTCGTCGTCCGCCGCACAGTAAAATATCGGGCATAACAACAACACTATTACGGATACGTAATAAAAAACCGCGCTGCGCGGTTTCATATATATCTCGCATAACAAGGTCATCGCGGCACAAAGCATGCTCACGGCAACGCCGCCGATAACCGATTTGTTCGAAGCCTTCACGCTATTATTATACGCAATAACCGCGCGATAAATCAAGGTCCGACGATTATTGCCTATATAATTCTAATCCACGAGCGAGTTCGCTGCGATCTCCGGAAACAGCGAATAAATGTTACATCCGCATTTTTCGTCGAAATACTTTTTTATCGCAAAGAATTCACGCCACCGTACGACCGCATATTTATGCACGCCGTGCCTGAGTGCAACGTCCATAAGGCGTTTTTCCATGATGCAAACGCCGTTCGGCAATGATATTCCGTCGCAAAGCTGAACGAGCTTGTCGTAATCGTCGTATTCGGTTCCGGCAAGATATTCGCGCAAAAATTCGCGGCGAGCATCTGTACATTTGAGTAAATTCAAATAATCGTCGAAACCCTCGAATCGCGGGTACGAGTGCGTCAAACATATTCGCGCTATCTCCGGCTCACCCAAGCTCATCATATATTCGTAGCCGTCGAATACGTGTTCAACGCCCCAAGAGCCTTTGCGTCTGCCTATATCGTGCAACAGACCGAGTACGTACGCTCTGTCGCCGTCCATACCGCAACGCTCGGCTATTGTACGCGCGGCGTATGCGGCGGTACGACTGTGCGGCGCCCAAAGTCCGGGCGTCAATATCTCGGCGGCGGAGAGTTCTTTTTCCGCTTGTGCTACGGTCAACATGCGCTTTCTCCGAGCTTGCCTATCTCCGCTCTCGCGGCGGCGTCGCAACGATTGTTATATTCGTTGTCGGCATGACCTTTTACCTTGATAAAAGTCACGTCGTGATATGCGAGTTTTTCGTAAAGCGCCTGCCAAAGGTCTTGATTTTTTACGGGTTTTTTATCGGCGGTACGCCAGCAGTTGCGCCGCCAGTTATCCAGCCAATGCTGTTCTATCGCATTAACGAGATACGCCGAGTCCGAATAAAGCCGCACCGTACATTTTTCCTTAAGTGCGGACAGTCCGGCAACGGCGGCATAAACTTCCATACGATTGTTAGTCGTATCGGGATCGCCGCCCGCGAGCAGTTTTTCCCTGCCGCCGTAAATGAGTATCGCGCACCAGCCGCCCTTGCCCGGATTACCGCTGCACGCTCCGTCCGTATAAATGTCAACCGCTTTCATGATATCGGCGCTCCTGCCGCATTTACAAACTCTTTGTTTAAAAAAACCACCGTAACGGTGGTTTTGGCAGGGGCGACGCGATTCGAACACGCGACCAACGGTTTTGGAGACCGCGACTCTACCAGCTGAGCTACGCCCCTAAGCGTATATAGTGTACCATTTTCCTTTTGCAAAGTCAATTATTTGCATACCGATTTCAAATACAATTTTTTGTATTCATAATTTTGCACGCAATTACGTTTCGATCAATATAATTAATAGGCGCTGTAACCGCGCATACGCTATATAACGGGATTTTTTCGTCTTTTATGTCGAAATCGCTTTATTTGCAAAACTTAAAGTGTTACAATGTAATCATGAACGAAAAAGTTATTTTGATCCTCGTCGACGGGATGCGTCCCGACGCATTTACTTCTTGCGGCAACCCCTACGCCGACAAGTTATTATCGGAAAGCGCATACACGCTGAACGCGGCGACGGTCATGCCGTCCGTTACACTTCCCGTACACTTTTCGCTGTTCCACAGCGTACCGCCCGTGCGGCACGGTGTTACGACAAATATTTACACGCCGCCCGTCCGCCCTATCGACGGATTGTTCGAAAAATTGAACGCCGCAGGCAAAAAGTCGGCGATGTTCTATTCTTGGGGCGAGCTGCGCGACGTTGCGAGACCCGGGTCGCTATCGCATTCCCTATTTCGCAACGGATACATATACGATGACGCGGGCGAACTGCTCACCGACGCCGCGATAAAATTTATAAATACAGACGCGCCCGATTTCTTATTTCTGTACCTCGGCAAAACGGACGGTGTCGGACATGACTGCGGCTGGATGTCCGAAGAACAATTGTCTTGTGTGAACAATGCCATATCTTGCATTAAGCGCATTATTGCCGCCGCCGAGGGTTACACTGTAATTGTTACCGCCGATCACGGCGGACACGACAGAATGCACGGAACGGATATGCCCGAAGACATGACTATACCGGTCATTGTTCGCGGCGCCGGATTTAAACCCGGAAAGTTCGAAAACAAAGTAACTATCACCGATATTGCGCCGACAGTCGCCGGGCTTGTCGGTTGCGACGTTGCACCGGAGTGGGAAGGGAGCGCATTGTTCCGTAAATGAACGCTTCATCCGAACATACAAAAAGCGGTATACTGATAGCGCTCTCATGCCTGCTGTATTTTACGAGCTATATAACGCGTCTAAACTTCAACGCCGCACTCGCCGATATAGTAGCTACCACTTCGCTTACCAAGTCTCAAGGCGGACTTATAGGTACGGCATTGTTTGTCGCGTACGGCGTCGGGCAAATCGTTATAGGCTTTCTCGGCGACCGCGTCAAGCCGCAGCTTATAATATCGTGCGGACTTATCGTCACGGTCGTTTGCAATGCCGTTTTTCCGCTTAGCGATAACATCGCATTTTTAATTTGCGTTTGGGGTTTGAACGGATTTGCGCAAGCCGCGTTCTGGCCGCCGCTCATACGCATACTCGCAAGCCGACTCGAAAAGCGCGTGTATACTACCGCCATCGTGTGGGTAAGCGTCGCGTCAAACGCCGCAACGATCCTTTTGTACTTGATAGTCCCACTATTGCTCGTATCGCTCGGCTGGGCAAGCGTATTCTATTTCGCCGCGGGATTTGCCGCGCTTGTAGTCCCTATCTGGTGGATAGGGACGGCAAAAATCAAAACGCCGACGGCGAGCGTCGCAAGTCGGTTCGATCCGTCAAACACCGACCGACACTCTTTACATAGCGCTACGGAGGAAAATGTTTCGACTGACGGCAAACATTCCGGGACACAAATATCGAAAAAAAGTTTTTGGAAACTGTTACTCGCCTGCAATATCCCGTGTATTTTTATAGCAATAGCAATGCACGGATTTCTAAAAGACGGGATCACGACATGGATGCCTACATACCTTACCGAAACTTTCGCGCTCGGCACGTCCGTGTCCATACTCGCAAACGTAGTCCTGCCGATAGTCGGTTTGGTCGCGCTTATTATTGCGGGTATACTTCAAAGCAAGCTGTTTAAAGACGAAGTAAAAGCAAGTCTATTCTATTTCGCTGTCTCCGCCGCGACGCTGCTACTGCTGTTCTTTCTGCCCGACAAACATGCGGCGCTGTCGATCGCGCTATCGTCTTTGGTCGTAGGGTGTATGCACGGCGTCAATCTTATGCTGGTATCGGACCTGCCGGCACGGTTCGTAAAGTACGGCAAGATATCCACAGTATCCGGATTGAGCAATGCCTGTACTTATATAGGTAGCGCGATATCGTCTTACCTTATAGCGCTGCTTGCCGAGCGTATCGGCTGGCAATATACGGTGCTGTTTTGGTGCGGCGTCGCCTTGCTCGGCGTGATTGTGTGCATACCGTCCGTAATATTCTGGAAAAGATTTCTCGCAAGCGATAACGGCGTCGAACAAACGGATGCTATCGCCGAAACAGACGATTTGCATTTAAGCGTGGAGATATTGGAGCAGCCGAATGATTCGGCACAAGACGATACCGTTACGTTAGGCGAAACATCGAAAGAATAGATTTTATCGTAAAAAAACAAAGTTCTATATTTTATACCTACAATACAAAAACCGTCAAGTTTACAAACACGACGGTTTTGTTTATAATTGCTTGAAATTATTGTCTGAGGTTCTCCCGATCATTTCAATCCGCGCTTTACGCCCTGTGCCGACAGCGCATGGCATATCGCCGCGGCGAGCGCGTCGGCGGCGTCGTCGGGCTTGGGAGTTTCTTTAAGACGCAGCAGCGAACGCACCATGAACTGCACTTGCGTTTTCGCCGCCGTGCCGTTGCCGGTAACCGTAGATTTAATTTGCAAAGGAGTGTACTCGAAAAGTTTGGCGCATATCTTGGCGCATGACAAAAGTATCACGCCGCGAGCCTGCGCCACTTTTATGCCGGTGGTGATATTTGTATTAAAGAACAGCTCTTCCACAGCTATCTCGTCCGGCTTTATCTCGGTGACGAGTTCTGTGATCTGCTTTTCTATCATCATCAGCCGTTCGGTCGTGGAAAGTTTTGCAGGCGTTTCTACTGCACCGTAATCGAGCGGACGCATCTTGCCGTTTTCGTATTCTATTATTCCGTACCCGACTATGGCATAGCCGGGATCGATACCCAATATCCGCATTGTATATCCGCTCCTTCAATGTGTATTAACTGCTATATATGCCTATTATCTGTACATTCCGGTCAAAACCGAAAAAGATTTCAGTCTGTTTTTGACCGTTTTATAGTTCGGCATGAATTTCTCCACCGTGCGCCAAAACTCGGCGCCGTGGTCATGATGCAGCGTGTGCGACAGTTCATGCACTATGACATACGTAACTATTTCGCGGTCGAGCATGACGAGCCGCCAATTGAGCCGTATATTGTTTTTGCCGTCGCAGCTTCCCCACTGCGTACGCGCATTGGTCAACGCGAATTCGTTATACGGCAATCCTACGGCGCATGAAACTTCGTCGAGTTTCGCTTTAAGCTCGGTTTTCGCCGCGCGCTTTAAGTACGACGCAATAGCCTTATCCGCGTCCGCACGCGCAATATGCTTGTCCGATAAATAGAACACACCGTCGGCAAGCTTGCCGCGTACACACTCTTTCGTACGAACTATCTCGTAGAACTCCCCGTGATACAGTATGTCGGCGCCGCTTGTAATATCGCCGAGCGCGTTTGTCTTTTTCTCGTAATCTGCGAGTTTACGCGTTATCCATTTTGATTTTTCGGCAATAAAATTTTCTATATGTGCCGTAGGCATATCTATTGGCGCTTTTACTATCACTTCGCCGTTTTTTATCGATATCGTAAGCGATCTGCGCTTACTGCGCTCTAATTTATAATCCATCGGTTGGTTTAACGTTGTCGGTATACTCTTTGCGCGTACGCATTTCGGTTATGAAATCACCGAATCTGTCGTTCATGATAGCGTCGCGAATCCTGTCCATGAGTTTGATCAGATAGTACAGATTGTGATAAGAAATAAGACGCGCCCCAAGCACTTCGCCGGTGTTTATCAAATGCCTGATATAGCTCCTTGAAAAATGCGTACATGTATAACAGCCGCAATTGTGATCGAGCGGCGTAAGGTCGTCTTTGTATATTGCGTTACGCACCGTGAGCTTGCCCTCGGTCGTATATGCCAAACCGTTACGCGCCGTACGCGTCGGTAGCACGCAGTCGAACATATCTATCCCGCGCAGCACGCCCTCGGCAAGGCAGTCAGGGCTGCCTACGCCCATGAGATACCGAGGCATATTTTTGGGATATTCCGGTTGCAGCACATCGAGCATTTTATACATGACAGACTTCGGTTCGCCGACGGACAGTCCGCCTACGGCGATACCGCAACGCGCAAAATTTTTACATTCACGCGCCGAACGAACACGCAGATCCTCGAACATATTGCCTTGGATTATCGGGAACAGCATTTGCCTTTCGTCCTTGTGGTGAACGTGACAGCGCTCCAACCATCTGTGCGTGCGATCCAACGCGCGTTCGGCATAGCGCTTATCACAGCCGGGCGCACTGCACTCGTCAAAAGCCATAACGATATCCGACCCGAGCGCATTTTGTATATCTATCGATTTTTCGGGCGTAAAATAATGTTTCGATCCGTCGATATGCGAATTGAACTCCACCCCGTCGTCCGTTATCTTGTTGAGTTTGGCAAGCGAAAAAACTTGGAATCCGCCGCTGTCCGTAAGTATAGGGCGATGCCAATCCATAAATTTGTGCAACCCGCCGTTATGCTTTACGAGTTCTTCGCCCGGTCGCATGTACAAGTGATACGTATTGGATAGAATTATTTCCGCACCCAGTTCTTCGAGTTCGTACGGCGCAAGAGTCTTGACCGTCGCCTGAGTCCCCACAGGCATGAATACAGGCGTCTTTATAACGCCGTGCGGCGTAATAAATTCACCGACGCGCGCGCCGGACTGTTTGCAAACATGTATTTCTTTGAACGTAAAATTTTCTGACATATTAAACCTTATCGAAAAAATGTAGAACTATAAACAGTATTTAAATTACTTTTTAAAAAACTTATTTGTCAAAACAAATCGGAGTGAGAGCCTGTTCTTATAAGTTTTAAAATCAAACTATCATTGTAAATTTTATAAATAAGCAGCCAATTCGGCTGTATATGACACTCTCTGACATTTTTATATTCTTTTGAATTTGTCAAAGCATGATCGTGATACTTCTCCGGCAAAGGTCGTTCATCTATAAGATATGAGATCACCTTTTGAAATTCGTTGATATCACAACCTCTTTTAACGGCAAGCCTATAATCTTTTTTAAACTGCCCTTGATATTCTATTTTAAGCATTCAGAGACTCCATAAGGGATTCCACGCTATCAAACGGTCCAAAGACATCTTCATCGTTTTCAGAATCGGTAATAGCTTTAAGTGTGACCGAATTAGGGACATCACGCGAAACGTCGAAAGGGATCCCCTGTTCCGCTATCGCTTTTTTGAGATATATATTTATCGCCGTGGATAAATCCAGCCCCAAATCGTTAAAGAGCGCCACAGCCTGTTTTTTTACATCGGCATCGATACTGATATTCGTAGATACTTTCGCCATAATCCACCTCCATACACATATTTGTTGATATATTAACATATTATATGCATAATGTCAAGCAATATGCGCATATTATGTTGCAATTACAATATGATACGTGCATTTTCACAACAGTTTATTACATTAATTCTCTTTATAGTTATTTCATAAAAAATAAAGCAAACGAAAAAGTCCGAGCCGACCGACGGGAGCGTACACAAACGTACGTTACCAAGCGCGAGGAGTACGTAACTCGCATACATCCGATGCATATGCACTCACAGGAGCAACGTGGCGTCGCCGAAAGAAAAGAAACGATATTGTTCTTTCACCGCGGTATTGTAAAGTTCGAGAGTTTTCTCTCTGCCTATCAATGCGCTGACCAGCATGATAAGCGTCGATTCCGGGAGATGAAAATTTGTGATCAGTGCGTCGACCGCTTTAAACTTATACGGCGGGTAAATAAAAATACTCGTTTCGCCGCTGCCTGCATTGATCTTTCCGTTGTCGTCCGCGCTCGACTCGAGAACGCGTACCGACGTAGTACCGACGGCGATTATCCGCCTGCCGTCTGCCTTGGCTTTGTTTATCCTATCGGCGGCGGCTTGCGTTACAGAGTAAAACTCGCTGTGCATTTTATGATTTTCCACTTCGTCCGATTTGACCGGCAGGAACGTTCCGAGTCCCACATGCAACAGCACTTCGACAAACTCGATGCCTTTTGCCTTTAATCGTTCTATTAGACTTTCGGTAAAATGCAAGCCTGCGGTAGGCGCCGCAGACGAACCTATATCGTTTGCATACACGGTTTGGTATCTGTCTATTGTTTTAAGTTTATTATGAATATAATGCGGGAGCGGAACGTCGCCTATGCGATCGAGTATCGTTTCGAACACGCCGTCGTAACGGAACCGCAAAGTACGTGCGCCGTCTGCGCCTTCCGCCACTATTTCACCGATCAGATCGTCCGAGAATACGAGTTTTGTTCCTGTCTTGGCGCGCTTTGCCGGACGGCACAGTGTTTCCCACGTATCCTTATCGATACGCTTGTGCAGTAAAAATGTAATGTTAGCACCCGTTTCGGTCTTTACCCCTGTTACTTTTGCCGGCAAAACTTTCGTATTATTGATAACCAACATATCGTTCGGGCGTAACAGTTCCGGCAAATCGTAAAAATGCTTATGCCGCACATCGCCGGACTTTCTGTCATATACCAAAAGCCGCGACGCATCGCGCGGCTCTATAGGCGTTTGAGCTATAAGCTCTTTCGGTAAATTGTAGTAAAAATCCTGTTTATTCATTTTGCTATTGATCTTGGTTCAAAAACGAAAGCTGTTGCAATGCCGCTTTTTCCGGCTGTTTTACGCCGAGATGATTGAACGCCGCTTTAAGTGCTATCCGACCGCGCGGCGTACGCGCGATAAATCCGAGCTGAATGAGATACGGCTCTATCACGTCTTCTATCGTGCCGGCGTCCTCGTTGATCGCTGCGGCGAGAGTATCCAATCCGGCAGGTCCGCCGTCGAACTTTTCCACGATCGCAGACAGAAGTTTCTTGTCGTTATAGTCAAGACCGAGCGGATCGATCTCCATATCGTTGAGCGCCTTGACGGTTATACCGCGATCGATATTTCCGTCGCTCATTACTTCGGCAAAATCCCTGACACGTTTTAACAGTCTGTTAGCAATTCGCGGCGTGCCGCGCGAACGCGACGCGAGTTCGAGCGCGGCGTCGTCGTCTATAGCGATCTTAAGCAGCCTTGCAGAGCGTTTTATTATGCGCACGAGATCGTCTGCCGAATACGGCTCGAGTCGGCATATAACGCCGAAACGATCGCGAAGCGGTCCCGTAAGCATACCTGCGCGCGTCGTCGCGCCTATAAGCGTAAACTTATTAAGATTCAGCCTGAGCGACGTAGCACCGGCGCCCTTACCGGTCGAAATATCGAGCGCGAAATCTTCCATAGCAGGATACAGTATCTCTTCTATCGAATGATTGAGCCGATGTATTTCGTCGAGAAACAGTACGTCGCGATCCTGAAGATTGGTAAGCAGCGACGCAAGATTTGCGGCACGCTCTATACCGGGACCGCTGGTAACTTTTATCTCGACCCCGAGTTCCGACGCGATTATATGCGCCAACGTCGTTTTGCCGAGTCCCGGCGGACCGTAAAGCAAAACGTGATCGAGCGCCTCGCCGCGCGCCTTGCTCGCCGCGACGTAAACTTTGAGATTTGCTTTTACTTTCTCCTGCCCGATATACTCGTCGAACGTCGTCGGTCTGAGCGAAATATCGCCGTCGTCTGTAATAAGCTCCTTATTTGTTATGAAACGTCCTTCCATAAAGTCCTATCCGCGTAAAACGGCACGTATGATCTCTTCCGTCGCCATACCGGGATCTGCATATTTTTTTATAGCGGCTTCCGCTTCCTTGCGTTCATAGCCGAGACTGATAAGCGCAAGTATGGCATTCTCGTCTGCAGGTTCGTTCTGCTCGATCGGATCGGTCCCGAAGGCAACGCCTGCGACCTTGCCTTTAAGTTCGAGTACGATGCGCTCCGCGGTTTTTTTGCCGACGCCTTTCACCGTCGATAGAGCTTTTACATCGCCTGACGCGATAACGCCTGACAGCCTGTCGATGTTCATACCGCCGAGAACGGCTACAGCAAGCTTCGGTCCGACACCGGATACGCCTATAAGCTGTAGAAACAACTCGCGCTCGCGTTCGTTGCCGAATCCGAATAGCTCCAATGCGTCTTCGCGGACGGCAAGATATACCGGGAGTTTTACTTCCGTCTTACGGCTGCACTCCGCGCACGTAAACGCCGATGCCGTGACTGCAAAACCCACGCCGCCGCAATCGATCACCACTTTATTTTCGGTAACGCAAGCTACCTTTCCGGAAACATAATCGAACATAACGGTTTATTATTCCGCATTGCCCGAAGAATCGCCTTGATCCTCTTCGTCGTCCGAACCGTCGGCAAAAGGCAGTCCGCCCTTTTGCGCTACAAGCTCGCGTATTTGGGCTTCGAGTTCCGCCATTACTTCGGGGCGTTTGAGAATTATCTGTTTGACCGTCTCTCTGCCCTGTCCGAGCCGTTCGTCCTTATACGAGAACCACGATCCGCTCTTGACGATAAGCCCGTTATCTATAGCCATATCGAGCACTACGCCTTCGTTGGAAATTCCCTTGCCGAATATCAGATCGAATTCAACCGTCTTGAATGGCGGCGCAACTTTATTCTTTACGATCTTCACTTTGGTCCTGTTGCCGATAACGTTGCCGCTTTCCTTGATGGGTTCGCCCTTACGCACATCGATACGCACGCTCGCATAGAATTTAAGCGCTTTGCCGCCCGGCGTAACTTCGGGATTGCCGTACATTACACCGATCTTTTCGCGCAGCTGGTTGATAAAGATAATGCACGTCTTTGTCTTATTGCACACGCCGGCGATCTTGCGCAGCGCCTGCGACATGAGACGAGCCTGTAAGCCGACATGGCTTTCACCTATCTCGCCGTTGATCTCCGCTTGCGGAGTAAGCGCCGCGACAGAGTCGATTACGATAACGTCCATCGCGCTCGAACGCACTAACTGTTCCGCGATATCGAGCGCCTGTTCGCCGTTGTCCGGTTGGCATATGTAAAGTCTGGAAAGGTCTATACCGAGTCTTTGGGCATACACGGGATCGAGCGCGTGTTCGGCATCTATGAACGCGACCATGCCTCCCGCCTTTTGCGTTTGCGCGATAACATGCAATGCAAGAGTGGTTTTACCGCTCGACTCGGGACCGTAGACTTCGACTATCCTGCCGCGCGGAAGTCCGCCGATACCGAGCGCAAGATCGAGAGAAAGACAGCCCGTGGGAATGGCGTCCACTTGTGTCGATACGGTGTCGGTCATGCGCATGATCGAACCTTTGCCGTAAGTCTTTTCGATCTGGGCAATGGTTTCGGCAAGCGCTTTTTCCTTTTCCGCCGGAGTCATGTCGGTGTTGTAAACCTTGAATTTTTCTTTCTTATCCATAAATTACCTCTTTTCGGTTTCCCGTTTATTAACTGATCAAAATATTTCGACTACTCTATGTTAGGCAAAATGTCATGCGGCGCTTGTACTTGCGCAGCAGCCTGTGTCTGTTTTGCCGCCGCCGCTTGAGCTTGTATCGCCGCCGCCTGCAAAGCTGCGGCTTGAGCGGCACGCTTGTTCTTCTGCGCCCTGTAACTTACAAGACTTTCGTACAAAAGGAACAGCGCATTTTTCACGCCGCATTTTATATTGTAATCTCTGTCGCCGTCGAACGTATACTTTATAACGGCTATGCTTTTTTCGGAAGTTATACCTATCGCGACATAGCAAAGCCCTACGGCTCCGCTCTGCGCACCGGGACCGGCATTGCCTGTCGTCGCAACGGCTATATCGCAGTCGCCGCTCATCATAAGCCCGAGCGCCATGTTATACGCGGTGTCGCCGCTTACGGCGCCTTTTTCCGCTATCACTTCGAGCGGCACGCCCAAACGTTTGTGTTTTGACGACACAGAGTATGTCACCATACCTTCCATAAAATATTCGCTGGCGCCGGGTATAGCGGTAAACGCCGCGCCGAGCGCGCCGCCGGTGAATGACTCGGCGATCTTGATCTTGAGTCCTTCGCTTTTGAGCATTTGCGAAACGCGTTCGGCAATGGATATACGCTCATACGAATATGTGCAACCGTACAACAGCTCGTTGAGTTTGAGTGATATTTCGTTCATATCTTCTTTCGCCATCGACGCATTGCACCGCGCATGGATCTCGCACTCCAAAAAGTCCTGAAAAAATCCGAGCTGTACTTTGCTCTTTTTTCCCGTATAATCTTTTAACAGTATCTTGAGTTCGCTTTCTGTTTTTCCGTAAGTCTTAAATACGATAACACCGAACCGCTTTTTGCTTTTCTTATTTAAAAGCGGTATAAACTTATCGTTAAGAAACTCTTCGCTCACCGCGCGCGTGACGCTGTGCAGTTTGCAGTCAAGTTCGAAATGATCGGGTCGTGCAGACAAAGTGTCTTTGTAAGCATCGTAAAACGCCGACACGTTGCCGTCTATTACGATAACGTCGCAAACCGCGCGCATGGCATTCAATGCGCCGTCTATTCCCGCAGGCTCTACTGCCGCAAACATCTCCGCACTGTGCCCGTTGTCGAATAGCGCTATTCTAACTTCGCGCATATCGAATGTGGAATGTTCTATAGACAAAAACCCTACTTTCATCTAACCCTCCAAAACAGCTCTGTTCTTTACTATATAATGAATCGCCGAAATAACGGTAAGCAGCGCCGCGAGCGCCAAAAGCCCGAACCCGCCGTAGAAGAATGTCAAGCCGGCGTCCGCGTTCCAAGCATAAAAATCGGTCACGGGCAACAGCGCAAACAACGCCATCATCTGCACTACCGTTTTGATCTTGCCCCACATGTCTGCGGCAAGCACTACCTTCTTGTCCGCCGCGACGGTACGGAAAACGCTTATCATGAGTTCGCGGCTTATTATGAGCATTGCGAAAACAGCTATCAAAATCGTATAGACATGCGCTGGCTCTACAATAGGCTCGGTAACGCAAATCGCGATAAGCGAACACGCTATTATCATTTTGTCGGCGATCGGATCGATAAATTTGCCGAAATTAGTTACGAGATTATTCTTCCGTGCAAGATATCCGTCGAAAAAGTCGGTTATGCATGCAACGAAATATACAAGCACCGCGGCCAATCTATGTCCTTCGAACTCGACAAAGAACAACACGACAAGTACCGGTATGAGCAATATTCGTATTATAGTCAAAGTGTTCGGTAAATTAAACTTCTTCATTTATTGATTCTCCTTTCCGCAACGAACAAGCCTTCCGTACAAATCGTAATTTCCGCACTTGGTTATCTTTACATCGTAAACTCTTCCGACTTCGACGTCGGTTCCCGTAAAATACACAACGCCGTCCACATCCGGATTTTGAAACTCGGTACGCCCTACGAATTTGTTTTTATCGAAATCCGCATCTTCGTAAATGACGCGTAAGGTTTTACCGACCTGCTTTTCGTTGAACTCGCGCGTCGACGCGGTACATATTTTGCCGAGCGTTTTGACACGTCCCGCTTTTACGGACTTGGTCACATGCCCCGGCAATCGCGCGGCGGGCGTACCGTCTTCCTTCGAGTACGCGAACACGCCGGCATACTCCGGCTTAACTTGCCGAACGAACTCGCAAAGCTCTTCGAATTCCGTATCCGTCTCGCCGGGAAACCCGACCATAAGCGTCGTTCGTACCGCGATACCTTTATCGTGAAGCTTTCCGATAAGCGTCTCGATCTCGGCTTTTGTCGTATGTCTGTTCATGAGTTTAAGTATTTTATCCGAACAGTGCTGGATCGGAACGTCGATATAATTCGCGATATTCGGAGTCGTCGCGATAAGCCCGATCAACTCGTCCGTCACTCGTTCCGGATAGCAATACAAAAGTCTTGTCAGTGCGGGCAGTCGAGACAGCTTTTTAAGCAGTTCTACCAGCGACCCGCCTATATCGGCGCCGTAACGCGAAACATCCTGAGCGACGAGTATAAGCTCTTTGACACCGTCCGCAACAAGTTTTTCCGCCTCGCCGACAATATCTTCTATAGGACGCGATCTATACGCGCCGCGAATGCCGGGGATAGTGCAAAACGTACACTTGTTATCGCAGCCTTCCGCGATCTTGAGATACGCGACGTGCGGATAAGTCGTCAACAATCTGCCGCAGTTTTCTGCCGCGCAAAACTTTTCGTAATCGTCGTTATCCGTTTCGCAGACCGGCTCGTCATCCGCTGCGGCTACTATGTTTTCATACTCGAAAGTCCCGAGAAAAGCATCGACTTCGGGAAGGGCTTTTTTAAGCTCGTTTCTGTACTTTTGCGGCAGACATCCTGTAACAATGAGTTTTTTACACTTACCTGTTTTTTTAAGCTCTGCACAGTTCAATATATTATCTATACTTTCCTGCCTCGCGCTTTCGATAAACGCACAGGTATTTACGATTATAATATCGGCATCGCCGACGTCGCTCACACCGTAACCGGCGTTTACCAACCTATACAGCAAACGTTCGGTATCTATTCTGTTTTTATCACAGCCGAGCGATATGACGGCTACGTTTTTCATCTGCTTTTCTCCGATACTCATCTTCTTGCCGATTATCTTCAATTATCTTCCAAATCGTGTCCGAAAATTTCCTTATATTGCTCCACAGTCATCAATACGTCGCGCGGCTTGTTATTGCCCGTACTCGGTCCGATAAAGCCGGACTCTTCCATATTGTCGACAATACGCGCCGCACGCGCATAACCGATAGAAAACCTGCGCTGAATGACGGACGTAGATATCTGCTTGGTCTTTATGGCATGCGCCATTATACGCGACGCGAGCGGGTCGAGATCTCCGCCGCCGCTTTCTCCGCCGCCGCCCGTTCCGCCGCCGGAGCCGCTTACATACTTTTCGGCATCCTCGTCGAAATCGCATTCGTAATGATCTTTAAGGTAGCTTACGACCGACAGCACTTCTTCGCCGCTGACAAACGAACCCTGTACGCGTTTGGGCGAATACGCGTCCTGCGGATAGAACAGCATGTCGCCGTCGCCCGCCAAAGCTTCCGCGCCGACAACGTCGATAATGATACGCGAGTTGGTAGCGTCCGGAACTTTAAATG
>CAJUQF010000033.1:0-6514 GCA_910588315.1 uncultured Christensenellaceae bacterium
CACGGTTATCGTGAGCGCATCGGCTCGCGACAGCGCTCCTTTACAGTATATTGCGCCTTATGCCGGTTGTGCTATTGCGGAAGAGTTTATGTATGCCGGAAAGGACGTCTTGATAGTTTACGACGATCTGTCCAAGCATGCGGTCGCATACCGTGCAATGAGTCTGTTGCTAAAACGTCCGCCCGGACGGGAGGCTTTCCCGGGCGATATTTTCTATCTTCATTCGAGATTGCTCGAACGCGCCGCAAAACTTTCGCCGGAACTCGGCGGAGGTTCGCTTACGGCGCTTCCTATAGTCGAAACGCTTGCTGGCGACATTTCCGCATATATCCCGACTAATATAATATCGATAACAGACGGCCAGATATATCTCGAAAGCGAATTGTTTAATTCGGGTATACGTCCCGCTATAAACGTGGGATTATCCGTTTCCCGTGTCGGCAGCAGTGCGCAAACAAAGGCCATGCGTAAAGTTTCCGGTAAGTTGCGTCTCGATCTGTCGCAATATCGCGAGCTTGCTGTGTTTGCTCAGTTCGGAGCCGATCTCGACGAATCCACATCTAAAATGCTGGAGCAGGGAAAACGCACTACTGAAATTATCAAGCAGGACGTTCATTGTCCGATGAGTCTCGAACATCAGATAATCTTGCTGTATATTACGTCGAAAAAATTGATAGGCAATATACCGCCGGCGCGCATTATCGAATTCAAAGACGGATTTTTGAAATTTTTCGATATAGACTATCCCGACGTAATGCACGAGCTCGAGTGCGGCAGCGAGATAACTATGGAAATGGGTATGCGCATCGAAGAAGCGGTGGAAGAGTATTCGCTGTTTTTCTTAAAGGAAGGACAATGAGTAATCTCTCCGACATAAAAAGACGGCTTATATCGGTCAAACAGACGCGCCAGATAACGGGCGCCATGGAGACTGTTTCGATAGCGAAAATGCGAAAAGCGAACGAACGCCTTGCAGATAGCAGGCATTATGTCGATTTGCTCTACGGCATGGTCGGCGAGCTTGCACGAATTTCGGGATCTGACGGTCCGCTGTTTTCTTCTTCCGCCGCTGTCGGTAAAAAAATACTGTTAGTCGTTACGAGCGATAAAGGTTTGTGCGGCGGGTTCGATCATGAGATTTTCAAGCGTGCGGAAGAGTATGCGGACAAAAATACAGTATTTATGCCTATCGGTGTTATAGGCGGCGAGTATTATAAAAACAAAGAAAATACGGATATGCGTTTCGCGTCGAGTTATATTCCGGATTATAACAATGCCGAGACCGTTGCCGTTGCGCTTTTGGAAGAATATGCCGCCGGCGCGAGCGAAATTGCGGTCGTATACACGGTTCACGGCGGTGCCGCCGACATGTCGACCGTAAAGCGTATACTGCCAGTTAGCGGCGAAATCTGCGCCGCCGAAGGTACGTCATCGGAGTCCGGCTTGGAACCGTTCAAGAACGTTTTCGAAAAGATCGTACCGTTGTACGTCGCTTGTGCCGTATACGACGCGTTTTTAAATAACAGCGCGTCCGAACACGGGGCGCGCAGGCAGGCTATGATGGCGGCAACTGAAAGTGCCGACGCATTGATCGCACAACTGTCTACGGAATACAACCGTGCGCGTCAGTCTGCCGTCACGGAACAGATCATAGAGATAATAGGCGCGACATCTGCGTTGACCGAAAAAAGGAGCTGACAGTGAAAAAAGATCTTAATATCGGAAAAGTATCGGCTGTTTTGGGACCGGTAGTCGATGTAAAGTTCGAAACCAAGCTTTCGAGAATTTACGAAAAAGTTATCATAGATACCCACGACGCCATAGCAAGCGGCGAGCTGTCCGATAAAAAAGCGGAAGGCTTTGTCGCACTCGAAGTAATGAGCCATATTCCGCCGTCTACGGCGCGCTGTATCGCTTTGGAGCCTACCGAAGGGCTTGCACGCGGTATGTCCGCTTACGGTACGGGACATCCCATATCGGTTCCCGTCGGGGAGCGCGTACTCGGTCGCGTCATGAACGTACTCGGCGAACCCATAGACGGCAAAGGCGAGATCGATGCGGAAACGCATAGATCCATACACCGTAAAGCGCCGGAGTTTTACGAGCAAAAGACGGGCGCCGAAGTGATCGAGACCGGTATAAAAGTTATCGATCTCGTAGCGCCGTATCTACGCGGCGGAAAAATCGGTTTGTTCGGCGGCGCAGGCGTCGGAAAGACCGTGCTTATTATGGAACTGATACACAACGTAGCTACGGAACACGGCGGATATTCGATATTTACGGGCGTCGGGGAACGGTCTCGCGAAGGTTACGAAATGATTTGCGATATGACCGACAGCGGCGTTCTCGACAAAACGGCGTTGGTTTTCGGACAAATGAACGAGCCGCCCGGCTCGCGTATGCGCACAGCGCTCACGGGACTTACCGTTGCGGAATATTTCCGTGACGAAATGAATAAAGACGTATTGCTTTTTATCGATAATATTTACCGTTATGTGCAAGCAGGTTCGGAAGTGTCGGCATTGCTCGGACGTTTACCTTCCGCGGTAGGATATCAACCTACGCTTGCGACGGAACTCGGCGCGCTCGAAGAGCGTATAGCAACGACTAAGAACGGCGCGATCACGTCGATCCAAGCCGTGTATGTGCCTGCGGACGATCTAACCGATCCCGCGCCCGCGTCTATTTTCACGCATCTCGATGCAACGACCGTTTTAAGCCGTAAAATAGTCGAACAGGGTATTTATCCGGCGGTCGATCCTCTGCAATCTACAAGTCGTATACTCGAAAAATCCGTTGTCGGCGCAAAGCATTACGAAGTCGCGCGCGGCGTTCAGTCTATGCTTCAACGTTATGCCGATCTCAGCGATATCATATCCATACTCGGCATGGAGGAATTGTCCGAAGAAGATAAAACGGTAGTATACCGCGCACGCAAGTTGCAAAGATTCTTTTCGCAGCCGCTATTCGTGGCGAAGAACTTTACGGGCATGGAAGGGCGTTTCGTAAAATTGGAAACTACGCTCGAAAGCTTCGACGCTATATTGAAGGGCGAAGCCGACAGGTATCCGGAATCGGCGTTTTATATGGTCGGCGATATCGACGAGGTTAAGGAGAAAGCGGAGAGTTGAGCGCCTTTTTTCTTAGGATCGCGACGCCGGAGAAGATGTTTTATTCCGGATCGGCAGAATATTTGTCGGTAGATACTACGGACGGAAGAGTGGGCTTTTTGCGCGGCGCTATTCCGCAAATAGCCGTCTTGTCGCGCGGTCGTATCGAAATCACGAACGGCGATGTTAAGACCGTTCTGTATAATGCCGACGGTATGTTGAAAGTAGGTTCTGACGGCGTCGATATAATAGCGTCGGCTTGTGCCGATAATGCGGACGCGCTCGGTATGACGGACGATGAGTTCGCCGCACGTGACGAACGCGAAGATCACGATTTGAGAATGGTCAAAGCGCGAATCGTCACGTCGATAAGAAAACTGCGTGACAAGGCGGACGGCGAGTAACTTTTCGGCAATTTGACGCATAGATAAAGTCTATGCAAACAGTTATAGACATTTCGCGATTGAGACATAACATAAGGCGATTTCGAGCGGCGACGCGCAACGAGTTTTGCGCCGTAGTCAAATCGGACGCATACGGTCACGGGATACTTTCTGCGTGTTATATAGAGCCGCTTGTCGATTGCTATATGGTCGCGACGGCGGAAGAGGCATTCGCTTTGTCTGTGGTGACGGACAAACCGATACTGTCGCTCGGCGGCGAAGTCGATCCTTTTTTGCGTTCGTTCCGTCCGCAGATAATACCGACCGTTTGCGACGTTCGACAGCTCGTCGCCGTACTTAATTGCGGCTATAAACGGTTCTCTATAGCGGTAAATACCGGCATGAACAGATTGGGCGCCAACGAGAATACGCTCGCGATGATGACGGCGATCTGTAAAGATCGCGGGGTCGCGCCGTGGTCGGTATATTCGCATCTGTACGGCGGCATATCTTCTGCGGCGGCACAGTCGCGCGAGTTCGACAGGCTAACATCGGATAATATATTGCGGTCGAAACGGCATTTGTACAATTCTTGCGGCTATGAACTCGGTTTGAACGGGTTCGATTTGTATGACATGACGCGGTGCGGGATATCGATGTACGGTTACGGTCCCGGCATGGATATGGCAATGAAGGTTCGTGCCAAGATAGTAGCGCAGTCGCAGGTAAAAAGAGGCGAGCATGTGGGATACGGAGATTATCTGCTCGATCATGATGCCGTGATCGCAACCGTAAGATGCGGTTACGCCGACGGACTCAGACGAACGGACAAACAGCTTTATCTGAAAGTGCGCGGTAATAAATGCAAGATAATCGGGCAGCCGTGCATGGATCTTTGTATGATTGACGTTACAAACGTACAGTGTCGGGTCGGGGAATTCGCATATCTTATCTCGGATAAAAGCGACACCGAATATTTGGCAACTTGTTATGATACGATAGTATACGAAGTTTTAACGGGGTTTAACGGTCGTGCGGAACGAATATATATTTGAGAATAAATCGGATGCTCGCGCGAGAATGCTTGCTTTGCGTGCGTCCGTTGAGGACAAGCAGGCTTTGTCCGATGTTATCGCAGAGCGCGTAAAAGATCTGGTATTCGGCAACGTGCTTGTATATATTTCTATAGGTTCGGAAGTGAGTACCGTGCCGCTTATAAATTTGCTTGAGGCAAAAGACAATATCCGACTGTTTGCGCCTTATACGCAGGGTTGCGAGATTGTCGCTTTGCCGTTGATAAAGACCGGGTTACCGGATAGAAACGGCAATTTACCGCTCGATCATTACGGTAAAATCGCGAATCGCGAAAAGCCGACAAAAATAGACTGCTGCATTACGCCGCTTGTAGGTTTTAACGACAAAGGTTATCGCATAGGTTATGGCAAAGGGTGTTACGACAGATATTTCGCGCGGACAAGCGTTCGCAAGATCGGCCTTGCGTTTTCCGTACAGCGTGTAAACTTTTTACAAGATAATACCGATGTGCCGCTCGATTGTTGCGTTACGGAAAAAGATGTGATATACTTTTGATATGAGAGTTATTTGCGGAAAGTACAAAGGCGTTCAGCTTAGCTCGCCGCGCGGCGAAGTAAGACCGACGACCGATCTTGTAAAGGGCAGCCTGTTTTCCGTACTCGACTCGAAGGGAATGTTAAACGGCGCGGAGTGTCTCGATCTATTTGCAGGGAGCGGTTCGCTCGGCATCGAAGCGTTGTCGCGCGGCGCCCATTCGTGCGTATTTGTCGATATCGATACATCGAACGTAAAACGAAATCTCGATAAGATCAAACTCACGGAAAAAATTATCCGAGCGGATTTCAGACGGGCATTACGCCTGCTTAAAGATCGAACGTTCGATTTGGTGTTTTGCGATCCGCCGTACAAAACAGATTACGCGCAAGACGCGTATATGCTTATAAACAAGCTTGGATTGCTGAAACATGGCGGTTTGATCGTAATAGAACATGCGAGCGACAGCGAGTTGAAAAACATTTCGGATAATTGTATAATCGATCACAGAATATTCGGCGCGTCGGCGTTTGATTTGGTGCGAGGTGGCAGTGAAAGCGATTTTTGCGGGAACGTTTGATCCGTTTACGTCGGGACACAGGAATATAGTCGAACAGGCTTTGGAAGTATTCGGAGCGGTAACCGTCGCGGTAGCTAATGATGTCGGCGATAAATCGGCGGCGGATATTGCGCTCAGAGTAAACATAGCAAAGCTTGCCGTAGCCGATTTTAGCAACGTGACGGTCGAAAGGTTCGACGGTTTGCTTACGGACTATGTCGGGAAAACCGGCGGCGTGATTATCCGCGGAGTTAGGACAAGCGCCGATTTGGAATATGAGCGCGCGCATGCAAGAATATATTATTCGCTCGGCAGAGTGCGTTCGGTATTTTTTATTCCCGCTGCCGAGTATGAACATGTTTCTTCTACCGTTGTGCGGCAGCTTGCACGGTTGAAAGCCGATCTGAACGGATATGTTGCACGCGGCACCGAAAAAATCATAGCCGATCATTACGGCATTAAAAGTTTATAAGGATGTGGTTTATGAAAGAACAACAGGAAGCTTTGGATGTTTTAAATGAATTGAGAGGCGAACTTGAAAACGCACACGGCTTTTTTTCCAAAAAGGTCGACGTCGATCTGTGTATCGATTTATGCAACAAGCTTACGCGTTTACTTCCGGAAACAATGAAAGATGCAAACTACGTTAAAGAGAAACGTAAAGAAATTTTGGAAAACGCCGACGTCGTAGCAAAAAACACCATACGTGCGTCCGAAGAAAAGGCGAATAAACTCGTATCCGAAACCGAAATAGTGAAGAACGCGCAGATCGCGTCCAAACAGATAATCGAAAACGCATATGCGCAATGCGACAATCTCATTCTTCGTACCAAGGCGCATTTGGATAATTTGTTTAAAGAATCCGGCGATTTGCTGAAAAGAATAATCCTTTA
>CAJUQF010000033.1:6524-7714 GCA_910588315.1 uncultured Christensenellaceae bacterium
TCCTTTGTACGACGTTGTCTGTCGTTCGTACCAATCGTGAAGAATTGCGCGGAGCGCTCTCCGATAACGGCGGAAATTGATTTTTATTTATGTTTACTAAGGAAAAAACATTGATATCGCCGGAGGAATTGAAGGCGGCATTGCCTTTATCCGACGAGTATGTTAAAAAACGCGTCGAGACCGTTGCTTGCATAGAGAATATATTGACAGGAAAAGATGCGCGAAAACTTTTTATAGTAGGTCCGTGTTCCGCCGATGATCCCACTGCAGTGTGTGAATTTGCATGCAAACTTTCGGAAGTTGCCGATAAAGTAAAAGATGAGATATTTACCGTCATGCGCGTATTTACCGCCAAACCGCGTACGCGCGGCGAAGGTTACATGGGTATTATACATGCTCGTGACATGAACGACGGGCTTTACGCCATGCGTAAGTTACATATCGACGTTATAAAAGAAAGCGGACTTTTTACTGCGGACGAATTGCTCTATACGGATTTATATGCTTACATTGACGATGTGGTATCGTATATGACAATAGGCGCCAGATCGGCGGAAGATCAAATGCACAGGTTCGTCGCCGGCGGCGCGGATATTCCAATAGGCATAAAGAATCCGCTTAACGGTAATCCGTACGATCATGCGGATTGTATTCATGCGGCAAGCATATCGAGCGAGTTTATGCTCGGCGGCAAACAAGTATCGGTCGGCGGCAACAAATTCGCTCATGCCGTTTTCAGGGGCGGGATCGACAGATACGGCAAGAATTTTTCCAATTATTCGCGGAATGATGCGGAATGCGCCCTGCGTATTTTTCGTGAGCGCGGTGTAAATACTTCGGCGATAATCGATACCGGACATTCTAACAGCGATAAAGATCCTTCGCGCGTCGAGAGTATCGTATACGACGTACTCGATTATACGAAAAAATCCCGGGACGCAGATCGTTTTATTAAAGGCTTCATGATAGAGAGTTATCTATTCGGCGGTTGCAAGAATCACGGGTCCTGCGGTTACGGAATATCCGTTACCGATCCATGCCTGGGATTTGCCGAGACAGAGCGGATCATGTTACGCGCCGCGGATATTCTGCGGCGATATGTCGAATAAATGCGGATAAGGTCGTTTTCGGTCGATATTCGACTCTTACGGTTTTAGCGCCCGGCTTCATGCTATAATCTTCGGGTATGG
>CAJUQF010000033.1:7724-18390 GCA_910588315.1 uncultured Christensenellaceae bacterium
GGTCATAATATGAAACACAGATCCGGAGAACTGAAAAAACGCTGTCAAATTGCCAAGCAACGTCTGAAAATGGGTTACTTCGATGCCGTGAGCAGACAAAACGCCGACGAGGAAAGAGTGGCTGTCGCGCGCACGCAAGCGGAGTATTCCGGTAGAACTCGCGAGTTCGAGTATGTATCTAACGCATACAATGCCGCAGACGAAAAGATGTATAAGAAAGTATGCGATATGCTCGGCAGCGACGAGATAACGCTGAATCCCATAGGACAACTCATAGAACGCGATGTTTATGACGGACTCGATCCGTCCGGAAAACAGCGATATATACTCGAACTTTCCGATAAGTTCAGAGAATTACAGGAAAGATATTACCGTGAAAACACGGGTTCATGATCGAAAGAGGTTTTATGTACAATATAGAAGAACTGAACGAGATACAAAAACTTGCCGTACTCGATACAGAGGGCGCGGTGCTTGTTACGGCAGGCGCCGGGAGCGGCAAAACGAGACTGCTTACTCACCGTATTTCGCATTTGATAAAAGATCTACATATACCGACTTATAACATTCTTGCCATAACGTTTACCAATAAAGCAGCCAATGAAATGCGTATGCGTTTGGATTCTATGCTCGGAAATGCGGACGGGATATGGATATTCACGTTTCACGCCGCGTGCGTGCGCATACTCAGGCATTTTATCGATCGAATGGGTTTCGATAAAAATTTCACTATTTACGGCGAGCCTGAAACAAAATCCGTGATAAAACGGATTTGTAAAGAACATGCATATAACGAAGATATGGTCAAACGCATTGCGACGCAAATATCTAATGCCAAAAATAAAGGAATACCGCCCGAAAACTACAAAGAGATATTCAAGTTCGCTCAAGATGCCGAAGAGATCGGTGACGCCTATAAAGAATACCAAAACGTATTGCATGCGAATAACGCGCTCGATTATGACGATCTGTTGAATCAAACTTTGAAATTGTTGCAGACTTCGGATGAGGCTCGCGAGTATTATCAAAATAAGTTTCGCTATATACATATCGACGAGTTTCAGGATACCAATACCGTGCAGTACGAAATAGCGAAAATACTTGCCGGAAAGCATGGAAATATCTTTGCGGTAGGCGATGAAGATCAGTGCATATACACTTGGCGCGGCGCATCCATCGCGAATATTTTTCAGTTTCAAAAAGATTTCGATTGCAAAGTTTACAAGCTGGAGCAAAACTATCGATCGACCGCGAACATATTATCGATCGCAAACAAGATCATAAAAGGCAACGAAAAACGTCTCGATAAAAAGCTTTGGACCGCAAGCGGCGCCGGGGATAAGCCCGTGTGCCATTGTGCCGCTTCCGACGGTTTCGAGGCGGATTACGTGGTTAAAACGATTTACGATCTCATATACGACGGCGAGTATAATTACAGCGATTGCGCGGTGCTGTTCCGAGTAAATGCGCTTACGCGTGTATTCGAAGAACGGTTCTTGCAGTATGGAATACCGCATAAAGTTTTCGGCGGATTCAAATTTTATGACAGAAAAGAAATAAAAGACGTGCTTGCGTATGCGCGGCTGTCGGCAAATACGCGCGACGACGAGGCGATCTATCGCATAATAAACTTCCCGCGGCGCGGTATCGGCGAATCTTCCATAGAAAAGATCCGCGAATATTGCAAGCAGACGGGGCTTTCCGCATTCGATGCGATAACTAACTCAGGCTCGGCGCCTTTCCAGCCCGCGCTCAAATCCAAACTCGCTGAGTTCGGTGCTACGCTGTTAAAACTGCAGTCGGCGGCGCAGGGCGAGGTTACCGAGTTCTTTAAGTACTTATTGTTTAACGTTTTAAACGTCATGAATATTTTTACAGATGACGACGAAGGACGTGCGCATTTGGAAAACATAAACGAGCTTGTAAATTCCGTGCGCGATTTCGTTAAAAACAATCCCGGCTCTACGGTCGCCGATTATTTGCAAACTGTCTCGCTGTACAGCGACACGGACGAAATGAACGAAGACAATGCAGTCACGCTCGCAACCGTACACAGCGCAAAAGGACTTGAATTCCCGGTGGTGTTTGTGGTCGGTTTGGAAGACGGGATATTCCCGTCGCTCAGAGTAAACGAAAATAATTCCGAACACATGGAGGAAGAGCGACGGCTCATGTACGTCGCGGTCACGCGTGCGAAAAAGAGATTATATCTTACTTATGCCAAGTCGAGATTTTTGTATGGCGAGACTCAGTATCGTATTCCGTCGAGATTTCTGTGCGAATGCGGATTGGTAACGCGCCCGGCAAACGTCAACGACGTGTACACCGCGTCGCCGTCATATAAGAGTTCGGAATCATCTTCGTATATGCAGCGAAGTACCGGCAATCCGATGAACGATATGAGCGTAGGTCAAAAATTCGTTGGCACATACAAAAGCAATTTCGGTAAAACGGCAGAGCATCACGCGGCGCCCGGCGGTAAGTCGGACGAATATACGGTCGGGGCGACTGTTTTGCATAAACGTCTCGGTAAGGGTAAGATCATAAGTTTGGAGAATATGGGCAATAGTCTATACGCGAAGATCGACTTCGAACGCGGCGGCGTCATGTTGCTCGCAACCGATTTTGCGCCGCTTACCATAGTAAAAGAATAGGTGTGGAATATGGCAGAACATAAAAACATGCGTGAGCTTGTAGACAGACTGAACGACCTTGCTTACAGATATTACGTCCTCGACGAGCCGGTCGTGTCCGATAAGGAATACGACGCGCTTTACGATGAGCTCGTTGCGCAGGAGAAAGAAACGGGCATCGTTTATCCGGATTCTCCGACTAAACGCGTAGGCGGAGAACCGCTCAAAGCGTTTATGCCGCATACGCACATTAAGCGTCTTTACAGTCTCGATAAGTGTAACAGTTTCGAGGCATTGAGATCTTGGTTCGAAAAAATCGCCGCCAATCTCGGATACAGACCCAAATGTACTCTCGAATATAAGCTCGACGGGCTTACGCTTTGCCTTACTTATCGCAACGGACAATTGGAAACCGGCGCTACTCGCGGTAACGGCGAAGTGGGCGAAAACGTAACCGGACAGGTAAAGACGATAAAATCCGTGCCGTTGACAATTCCGTTCGCCGGCGTAGCAGAAGTCCAGGGCGAAGGGATAATGCGTATAAGCGCGCTTGAAAAATATAATGCGACAGCCGTCGTACCGCTTAAAAATCCGCGCAATGCGGTTGCCGGCGCAATAAGAAATCTGGATGCGAAAGAAACCGCAAAACGCAATCTCGATATAATATTTTATAATTTAAATTATCTCGACGGGGACGTTTCTCTTTCCCAGACCGATCAGATCGATTTTATAAAGAACAACAGATTCAAGACGGAGATGTTGTTTGCGTCGGACGACATTGACAAGATAATCGAAAAGATCGAGTCTGTAAACAGAGATTCGCTTGATTTCGCGATAGACGGTATGGTCGTAAAAGTAGACGACGGCGAGGCGAGAGCAAAGCTCGGTTATACCGATAAATTCCCCAAGTGGGCGATAGCGTATAAGTTCGAAGCGGAAGAGACGACGACCGTACTTCGCGACATAATATGGCAGGTCGGGCGCACGGGAAAACTTACGCCGCTCGCGGTACTCGATCCGGTCGAACTTTGCGGCGCTACGGTACGTCGCGCGACGCTCAATAATTACGGCGATATCGTGCGTAAAAATGTTGCGGTAGGTTCGCGAGTGTTTATAAGACGCAGTAACGACGTTATTCCTGAAATCTTGGGCGTAGCCGAGCGTTCGGGGGAGTCGTTGCCCGATAAACCTGCGGTTTGTCCGTGCTGCGGACATGAACTCACGGAAGACGGCGCGCATTTGTTCTGTCCGAATTTTTACGGATGCAAGGCGCAGATCGTCGCGCGTATCGTTCAGTTTTGTGCGAAAGAATGTATGGATATAGACGGCGTCAGTATAAAGACCGCGGAGCAGCTTTACGACGTATTGGGGGTGCGTTCGGCCGCTGAACTGTATTGTATAACCGCGGCAGATTTGAGCAAGATAGACGGTTTTAAAGATCGTAAAATAAGCAATTTTATAAGCGCGGTCGAAAAATCGAAGAATGCGGATCTTCCGCATTTTATCAATGCATTGTGCATAGATAATGTCGGCAAAGTCACTGCGCGCGCGCTTGCCGAACGTTTCGGTTCTATCGATGCCATCGCTTCGGCAAGTTTGGAAGATCTCGTCGCCGTTCCGGATGTCGGAGAGATCGTCGCGCAATCCATAGTCGATTACTTTGCCGTACATGCGGATGTCATAACGCGATATAAACAGCTCGGATTGGATCCCGTATACGATAAAATACAGGGCGGAAAGTTTGCCGGGCTGAAGTTCGTGCTTACCGGTTCGCTCGCACAATATACACGCGACGAGGCGGGACGGCTCATCGAATCATTGGGCGGCACAGTGCAGTCCGGAGTGTCTAAAACCACCGATATAGTTGTGGCAGGCGAAAGCGCCGGTTCCAAACTTGAAAAAGCGCGTAAGCTCGGTAAAAAAATAATCGACGAGACCGAGTTCAAAAATATGCTGAATACCTAATACTCGATGCCGGAATGATTTGAATTTGCTCATGAAAATTTGTTCCGGCTAAGTTGACATCGGGACGCCTATTGTGTTATACTATATCAGTCTTAGTACGAGGTGTTTTATGAAGAGCATGACGGGTTACGGCAGAGGAGTCGCAGCGAAAGACGACCGTACCGTGACCGTTGAAATCAAATCGGTAAATAACAGATTCTTGGATATTGCGTGCAAATTACCCAAGTCGATGATATATATAGACGATGTTATTCAAAAAAGTATAAAATCGGCGTTTTCGCGCGGCAGTTTCGATGTTTATTATTCGTACGTAAATCTTTCCGAATCGGCAAAAAAAGTTACGGTGGACAGTGCGCTTGCGGCGGAGTATATAGCTGCGGCAAAGACGCTGCGAGCCGAATTCAGGTTGGAAGACGATTATAATGTTACGGCGCTTATGCGCACACCGGATATACTGACAGTTACCGTTCCCGACGATGACAGAGACCTCGTTACGGAATTGACGAAAGCGGCGGTAAAAGATGCGATAAAAAATCTCGAATATATGCGTTTAACGGAAGGCAAAGGCATCAATGCCGATCTTACGGGGCTTATAGGTAATCTGGAGAACTATCTGCAAAAAGCCGTCGAGCGTGCGCCGCAGGTCGTAGTTGATTACAAAAACGGACTTATAGAGCGAGTTAAGGAATTGCTCGACGGATACGAGCCGGATGAATCTAAGCTGCTAAACGAAGTTGCATTCTTTGCGGATAAAGCGGACATAAACGAGGAGATCTCGAGACTTTCGTCTCATATCGCTCAGTTCAAGAGTATTTGTGCGGAAGATAAACCGCAGGGCAGGCGACTCGATTTTCTTTCTCAGGAAATGGTTCGCGAGGTCAACACCATGGGCAGTAAATCGAACGATATCACGCTCACCGGTTATGTGATCGCCATGAAGAACGAAGTGGAAAAAATCAAAGAACAAATAAGGAACGTCGAATAATGAACAAAGGATTGCTTGTTGTAATATCCGGTCCATCGGGCGCGGGCAAAGGTACTATTTATTCCAAAGTGATAGAACGCACCGGCATGAAACGATCTGTTTCGGTCACGACCAGAAAACCTCGACCGGGCGAAGTGGAAGGCGTGAATTATTTCTTCCGTACGGAAGAACAATATCAGCAAATGATAGCCGAAGATGCATTTTTAGAGACCGCGGCAGTATATCACAATTATTACGGTACCCCCAAAGCGCCGGTGTTCGAAAATCTCGAAAAAGGTTTCGATGTGCTTTTCGAAGTCGATATACACGGCGTAAAGTCTATCAAAAAGAAATATCCGGAAGCCGTCGCGATTTTCGTCATGACTCCGGATTTCGAAACGTTGAGCGATCGGCTGCGCGGGCGCGGAACGGAAAGCGAAGACAGTTTAAAGATCCGCTTGGGTGCGGCAAAGCGCGAACTCGGCAGTTACGAAATGTTCGATTATATAGTGTTTAACGATGAAGTCGAGCGTGCGATCCAAGATGTCATCGATATAGTCAACGCCGAAAAGCGCAGGATTAAAAACAATCTTCCGCAGATCAAGCATTTGCTCGGCAAGGAATAAAATCAATTTTAAAGAGGTAATATTATGTTAGTAGATCCGCCTATCGATAAAATGGTAGAAACAGTGGGTAACAAGTATGCGCTTGTCGGCGTATTGAGCAAGCGTGCGCGCACGCTTATGGATAAGCGTCACGATTATTTGGAGCAGGAGAATATCAATCCTGTCTCGCTTGCGGCAAAAGAAGTCGTCGAAGGCAAGGTCGCCGGCGTAGAAGAAGGTTAAGTCTTGTTCGAACAACTGCGCGATAAAACGATATTGGTGGGCGTCAGCGGCGGTATTGCCGCATATAAGACGTGCGCGCTTGTTTCCAAGCTCGCGCAGTGCGGAGCGGACGTCCATGTCATGATGACAAAAAGCGCAACGGAGTTCGTTGCGCCGCTTTCGTTTGAATCCTTGTCGCATAATCGCGTGGTGACAGATACTTTCGATCGAAATTTTACTTGGGAAGTCGAGCATGTTTCGCTTGCGAAAAAAGCCGACGCCGTTATTATAGCGCCTGCGACGGCGAATATAATCGCAAAACTTGCATGCGGTATAGCGGATGATTTTCTTACGACCACGGTTTTGGCGTGCAAATGCCCGATAGTATTTGCACCGGCTATGAATACCGCGATGTTTGAAAATACGATCACGCGCGAGAATACGGAAAAACTTATTTCGCGCGGATTTAAGGCAATTTACGGCGGTAGCGGATATCTCGCTTGCGGCGATGTGGGAAGCGGACGAATGGCTGAACCGGAACAAATGCTGTCGGAGCTTTCGGGCTTGTTCGAAACAAAAAAAGACTTGTGCGGCAAAACCGTACTTGTGACTTCCGGAGCAACGCGCTGTAATATCGATCCCGTTCGGTTTATAAGCAATCGTTCGAGCGGAAAAATGGGATATAATATCGCGCTTGCCGCGTACGAACGTGGTGCGGATATCGTTTATATCCACGGTTTTACGGATGCGTTTTCTATACCCGCCGCTTGGAAAACCGAGCAAGCCGCGACTACAGTCGATCTTTTAAACGCGGTCGAAAAATACGCCGACTCGGTAGATTATTCGATATTGGCGGCGGCTCCGTGCGATTACGAGATCGTACCGGAAAGCAAAAAGATAAAGTCATCGGAATTGACGTTACATCTCAAAAAGACAGCAGACGTAGCCGCGTGGCTGGGAAATAACAAGCACGGCAAGCTTGTGATTTTTGCTGCCGAAACCGAAAACGGTATCGTCAATGCGAAAGAAAAACTCGCAAAAAAGAACGCAGACATGGTTGTTTTGAACGACGTTACTCAAACGGGCGCGGGATTCGATGTCGATACGAATATAGTTACATTGATCACAAAATGCAATGAAATTGCTTTGCCGATCAAGACAAAACGCGAAGTCGCGGACGCGATATTGGACAATTTGACCGAATTATGATTGCAAAAGTTATAGTCGATATTTCCGCGAGCGACGTCGACAGGGTTTTCGATTACAAGTCCATCGACGGTGTGGAGAAAGGTTCGCGAGTATTTGTTCCGTTCGGAAGACAAAACATAGAGGGGTATGTTATAGGCTTTACGGAACATACGGATGTGCCGCCCGAAAAACTCAAACAGATAGTATCTGTACTCGACGACAGACCTATCGTTTCTGAAGAGTTTTTGGCGCTGTGCGATTATATGACGGCGCGGTTCCATCTCAGGAAAATTGATGTTTTTCGATTGTTGCTGCCGTCTAAAATGCGCGGCGGCAAGATAAAGGCGCTGGAAAAGACTTCCGTCTATATAGGACCCGATTACATAGAACAAGATCCGAATCTTTTTATCAAGAAGTCGGCGCATTCGCAAATGGAAGTTTACGAGTATTTGCTCGATGCCAAAGATGCGGATCAAAGTTATCTCAATGCGAATTTTTCCGCCGCGGCAGTACGTAATCTTATTTCGCGCGGGGTGTTTTTAACGCGTAAAGAAAACGTACTTAGAACGCCGTACAAAAATATAGTACAAAAGGATAACGCGGTCACACTGACCGACGAACAGACGGCAGCTGCCGATACTATAATGTCGAGCGACAGACCTACGCTGCTTTTCGGCGTTACGGGAAGCGGTAAGACCGAAGTATACTTAAACTGTATCGAGCGTACTCTCAAGTCCGGTAAGACGGCTATTATGCTCGTTCCCGAAATATCTTTGACGCCGCAGGTAATGCGTATATTTCGTTCGCGGTTCGGAGACGATGTGGCGCTTTTGCACTCCGGACTCAGCGACGGCGAGCGTTTTGACGAGTGGCGCAGGCTTTTGACGGGTGCGGCGCGTGTTGCGGTCGGTGCGCGTTCGGCTATATTCGCACCGCTTACCGATATCGGACTGATAGTAATAGACGAAGAACACGATACTTCGTATGTTTCCGAATCGAATCCTCGTTATATCACGCGAGACGTAGCGTTTTTTCGCGCCGAAGCGAACGGAGCCAAGGTCGTCATGGGTTCGGCTACACCGTCGACCGAAAGTTATTATGCGGCGGAGCGCGGCAAGTACACGCTCGTACGTCTCCCGCACCGAGTCAATAAATGCGAGATGCCGGAGATACAGATAGTAAATATGTGCAAAGAAGTCACTTACGGGAATTCCGGTATGTTTTCCGAGCCGCTTGTGACGGCGCTCGACGAATGCTTAAAAGCGGGAAATCAGGCAATACTTTTTTTAAATCGCCGCGGCTATAGCTCGTTTGTAATGTGTAAAAAATGCGGATATGTGGCAAAGTGCGAGGATTGCGACGTTTCGCTGGTGTACCACAAGGAAGAGAATATTCTGAAATGTCATTACTGTCAGCGGCGATATGCAATGCTCGATCTTTGTCCGAACTGTAAAAGCTCGCACATTAAACAAGGGTTTATGGGTACGGAACGCATAGTGGAACAGGTGAACAAAATGTTTCCGCAGGCGCGTATTATCCGTATGGATAACGACACAACGAGAACCAAGGATGCGCACCTGAAATTGCTGGGCGATTTTTCATCCGGCAATGCCGATATACTCGTCGGCACACAAATGGTGGCAAAGGGACACGACTTTGCTAATGTTACGCTCGTCGGTATCATAGATGCCGATATGAGCCTTCATTTTTCGGATTTTCGCGCCGTGGAGCGAACTTTCCAGCTTATAACTCAGGTCGCGGGCAGGGCAGGCAGGGAACAAAAGCCGGGTAAAGTTATTTTACAGACGTATACGCCCAGACATTATGTATATCGATTCGCGACGGCATACGATTACGAAGGATTCTACACAAAGGAGATAAATCTTTTGCAGGCGACGGGTTTTCCGCCGTTTACGGAAATATTGCGCGTTTTGATATCTTGCGAAAACGAGCAAACGGCGCTTGATGCGACAAAGCTTGCGATCGATCGGATTCGTGAAATTTCATCGGAGCACGTCGACGATTTTATATATCTTAATGCAATGCGCGCGCCGAAAAAGCGTATACAAACAAAACACCGCATGCAAGTACTTATGCGGATCAAACCCGAACGAGAATATATACGATCCGAGATATACAAAGTCGCGGACGAAGTTATCGCGGCGTTTCCGCAAATAACATGTTTTACGGAGATAAATCCCAACGATTTAAGTTGAAGGAGATACATTATGGCAAGAAGAAAAGTTTATCAAGTAGGCGACGACACATTGCGTCAAGTAAGTAAGCCCGTCACGGAGTTCGACGAAAAACTGTCGGCGCTTATTGACGACATGATAGATACGCTTATATACGAGGACGGCGCCGGATTGGCAGCGCCGCAGGTCGGCGTATTAAAGCGTATTTTCGTAGCGACGTTTGACGGCGGCAGCACTATAATCGAGGCTGTAAATCCCGTGATAGTAAAAGCCAAGGGCAAACGCATCGCGCCCGAGGGTTGTTTATCCATACCGGATGTTCGCGAAAAGGTCGAACGTCCGCGGCATGTCGTAGTTCATGCTTTTGACCGGCACGGGAATCCCATCGAGCTTAAAGCCGACGGGTTTGCCGCATCGTGCTATTGTCACGAGATAGACCATTTGGACGGCATTTTGTTTACGGATAAAGCGATAAAGGGCAGACGGTAGATGAAAGTTTTATTCATGGGAACGCCGCAATTCGCGGCGGACAGCCTGAGTGCGCTTATGGAGTCCGATCATACTGTCGTCGGTGTTGTTACTCAGCCCGATCGCGCATTGAAACGCGGCAAGACCGAAGTCGGCGCGGTGAAACGGCTCGCCGAAAAATACGGGCTGCCTATATTTCAGCCCGTCAAGATCCGCACGGAGTACGAAAAACTGCGTAAGTTCGGCGCGGATATTGCGGTTACTGCGGCATACGGTCAGATATTGGATAAAGCCGTTCTCGACAGCTTTCCCAACGGTGTTATTAACGTACATGCGTCGCTGCTTCCCAAGTATCGCGGCGCATCTCCTATCCAAGCGGGCGAAATCGCCGGCGAGAGCGTGTCCATCATGGATTACCAGAATATG
>CAJUQF010000034.1:0-8006 GCA_910588315.1 uncultured Christensenellaceae bacterium
TTCGTAATAAAAAAGGTACACGGTCGCGTACCCGTCATAGCCGGCGCGGGCAGTAACTGCACGGCGGTCGCATGCGAAAAAGCGGCTATAGCAAAAAAACTCGGCGCGGACGGCATACTCGTCGTCACGCCGTACTACAACAAATGTACGCAGCGCGGCATAATCGAACACTACAGAGCGGTCGCATCTAATAATATACCCGTTATCGCCTACAATGTACCGTCTCGTACTTGCGTCAATATTTTACCGAAAACATTGAAAGAACTCGCAAAGATCGACGGCGTCGTAGGTATCAAAGAAGCAAACGGCGATATCGAACAATTTCAGGATACCGCAAAAGTTTGCGACGAGAGCGGACTTGCAATGTACTGCGGCGACGACGGTCTCACGACGATCGCCATGGCGCTCGGTTGCAAAGGCGTTATATCTGTAGCCGCCAATCCCGCTCCCCGAGCAATGACCGAACTTTACGATCTTTGCGTCCTCGGTGATTATCTCGGCGCACGAAAAGCACAGTTCCGTCTCGCGGAATTTATTCGCAGCTTATTCTGCGAAGTCAATCCGATCCCGGTCAAGAAGGCAATGCAGCTTATAGGTATAGACGTCGGTATTCCCCGCTTGCCTCTTACGGAACTCGAACCCGAACATACTTCATTGCTCGCCGCGGCGATGAAAAATATAGGCTTGATATAAGGATATCGCCATGAAAAAAGCGTTTGTTTTCGGAATAAGCGGAAAAATGGGTAAAATGCTCTCGGAATGCGCCGCGGATTGCGGTTTCGAGATCACCGGCGGATTCGATATCGTGAAAAGTCAGTCCGTACCGACATTCGACGATATTCGCAACGTAAACGTACCGTTCGACGTAATAATCGATTTTTCGCGACCGTTTTCGCTTTCGGCTATAGTTGCACTCGTCGAGAAAAATCCCGTCCCCGTAGTCATAGCGACTACGGGATACAACGACAGCGAACTCAAAACGATATCGATGATGTCGCAGAAAGTACCGGTGATGCATTCCGGCAATTTCAGTCTCGGTATCGCCGCAGTTAAAGCTGCGGCAAAAGCCGCTCAAGCGGTACTCGGCGACATGTTCGATATAGAGATAGTCGAAAAACATCACAACCGCAAAGTCGATTCCCCGTCCGGCACCGCGCTTATGCTTGCCGACGCGCTGGCACCGCGCGACAGTCAGGTGGTGGATCGTATGGGTAAACGCAACAAAGGAGAACTCGGCATAACATCAGTTCGCGGCGGCGGGGTCGTCGGCGAACATGAGATAGGATTTTACGGCGAAGATGAAATCGTGACCATATCACATTCCGCTCGCAGTCGCAAGCTGTTCGCCGCAGGCGCATTCAAAGCCGCACACTACCTACTTACACAAAAACCGGGCATGTACGATATGGACGATATTATAGGCTGATACTCAATAATAACCATTACAAAAAACGGCTTACCGCATTCGTTGCGATAAGCCGTTTTATCATGTCGATAGTGATATTTACAGTATATAATATTCGCTATCATTTAAGTTCTTGCCGAATCCGAGCGTACTTTTGACCTTAGTCGGCGCTATATATTCACTTGCTTTCTCGAAGTCTTTTGCACTGTTTACTTCGAGTTCTATGACGTTATCAAGCGTAATGTTATACTCGGTGTAATCTCCGGCGATCGGCGTATATTTAAGCTTTGTCTCGCATGTTACGGAAGTCAGACTGCCGTCCGTATAAACGACTTCGATCGCAGCATCATCGATGGAATTTTCCGTATTGAAATAATTATTTACCGCTATTACATCGCCGTAATCGTTGTTGTTTATCATTGCGAGTATCTTACGCTGTACGCTCTCCGTTCCTGCTCTGTTTAAGTGCAAAGTATATACGGTCCGCCCGTCCTTGTACGCTGTGTTGACGCAGTCTATCTCGTTCGCATCGAGTTTGACTACGTCGGTCAAAAAATCGAACTGAGTGCCTGCGGTCACGTCATCGCGTTTTTCCTGAGTATTACTGCCTTTACGCGAAACGAGCCATGTCCCTACGTTATCGTCGTCTTTACCGTTTACATTGCCGAGCGTATATTTATAACTCTCTTTTCCGTCCGACTCACTGTGCGCTTTGTAGCAATAAGAATGGTTAAACCATATACCGTCGTTGTCGACCTTATACATCTTGGCTTCGTAACTATCCTTAATTGCAAATTTATTCCAACCCGGATCGAACTCGTTGACCGCGGTCAAATGCAAAGCATACGCGCCGTCGTTTTTGAGTGAATCGATAGAACCGTTTATCATCGAAACCTTTTCACGGATTCCCAACGGATCTATTATAAAGCCGCTGTCCGACGGTATATCGATCCTTGTATTATTCGATTTTTGTTCGTATGTAAAACCGACCGTCACCGCTACCTTTTTGACTTCCACGGTCATATCGAATCCGAATTTAAAGTTGTTTATCTTGTCGTCGACGATATTGAAATACAATTCGCTTGTGTCGAGCGACAGCTGTATACCTTTAAACGATACGCCAGTTTCGAGCTTTTCGATAATTTTATTCAAAAGCTTACCTGCCGTGTTATTCTTGTCAAAAATCAACGGACACGAATAAGCATACCCGGCTTCTTTGGACTCATTTACGCTCTTTATATTCGCCTCACGCACGGAATCTACAAGCGCGACGATAGGAAGATTTATCATCGTTATATTCTGCTCGTCGGGAATCTCCACCGAAACTTTCTTTACCGTGTCGGTTTTAGCGTCCATTTTCATTTTGATCCTGCTATCGCCTTTCGTGAAAACATACATCGACGTGTCGGGCAATAGCGCACCGCTTGTGGCCCGTTTAAAAACGACGTTGTCCTCCGCGGAGTTATAACGATATGCGCCGTCATATCTGCCGCTCAATGCCCCGCCTATACCGAGAATGCTGAAATCCCCGTGCAACGACAGTGAAAAATCATAGCCTTGCACCGTTTCTTCCGCCGCGCGCAAACGCGCCGCCACGACTTGCGATTTTAACGGAAGCTTTACCGTCGAACCCGAATCGCCGTCGCCAGGTCCTTCGGGTGTAGTCGGATCTTCTGGCGTTGTCGGATCTTCGGGTGTAGTCTGATCTTCGGGAACACTCGTACCGGGGTTGAACGACGACGGATCGCCGTTGTTCGAAGGTCCGCCGCAACCTACAAACAGTGCAAGCGCCGCGACTACCGCAATAATGGCAAAAACAACGGATAGTAATCTTCTTTTCTTCATTTGTAATTCTCCTTTGTAATAAAATATAAATAAGTATACCCCCCCCCCGACGCAAGATGTCAACTGTTTTTGCGATAATTTCAAAAATTTATATGATCTAAACAGATAATATAACTACAAAAAAACGCGACACACATCGCGTTTTTTAAACTTTACTATAAGTGCAATTCGTCTATCAGAATCTTATATCGAGCGATACGGTTTTGTTCGCCGCAAGTTTCAAACCGATAAGCAATCCGCGCATATCGTCGAACTTTTGAGCGTCGACCTTTTTAGGCGGCTTTGCAGTTCGCGGCAACTGTAAATCTATAACGGTAGCACGTTTTGCTTTGAGCTTGACTTCGAGCGTGCCGCGCTGGATATCCCATTCCATGGACGATATTTCCACGCCCGCACGCGTTTGGAACCCGGACAAAACGCCCTTGCTCATTTCCGGAGGCACTGCGGGAAGCAGTTGCACAAAATTTGGAGCGGACTGCACCAAAGCCTCTTGCAAAGCCCCTGCGACTATAACGTTGACATACGGAACAGGTTGAGCCCAATTCTCGTTTTTACCGCTGCCCATGCCGCGCCAATCGCTTACCGCAAACATAAGGTTATTCATAGCCATGCCGCGTACAAGCGCGTTTATCTGCTCGTACACTTGATTGCCGTCGCCGAGACGCGCGTACACCTGAGCGTAGCCCGCAAGACTGTCTGCCGTCATGTTCTCGCGCGCCGTACTTGATTTCTTTTTGGCCGCAAGCGCGTACGCTTTGTTAAGTTCGAAATTCTCGCGATTACGATAGTCGGGATATACGGGATAATACATCGCAAGCGACGGCGATGCCGCGTTATCCGTGCATCTGTCGTCTATATACTCGCTGACCGTGCCGTCGGAATTGAATTTATACGGCGGCATCTTTTTAAGCATGTCTTCCCACTTGATTATCTCCGACTTGTTCATGCCGGCGGCTTTACTGCCTTCTATTAGATTATTGAGCAGGCTTCGCGCAATCGCAAAATCGACAGTTGCATTCTTTGCTATTTCGTGCGTTTCGCCGGAACCGGCAAGGTTACCTGCGGTGGTAAACGGCGAATAAGACGGCGACGACTCGTAATATTTGAGATCTACGAGTTTGAAGAACTCTTCATAGAACTTCGCCGCTTCCATCATGAACGGTATCGCACGTGTCTTAAGGAATTTCTGATCGCAGGTGTATAATGCGTAGTCATAAAAAAGATTGCCGAGCCAGCCAGCCACGCCGGTAAAATGTATCATCGAATCGCTGATATCGCCCGGGTAGCCGGTAGACGGCGTAGTCGTATACGGCACGAATATACCGCGACAGCCGTAAAGCCTCGACGCGTTGGTTTTGAGCGACGGCATAACCGATTCGTATAAATGGAATACGCTCTCGGCAAAATCGTTAAGATTGCCCGCCTGCGTCATATCGTAGACGGCTTGCAGATTGCCTGCGGCGTTTAATTGCGCGCCTTCGGCTTTGAAATCGCCGCACCATAATCCGTACGGCGCAAAAGGACGCGCCTCCGGACGAGAACCCGTTATCATCAAATACCTGCCGAACGCCCAAAGTTTTTCAAGCGTTGCCGCATCGGTCTCGCCGCTCTGCACGGCGTTTGCAATAGCGCTGTCCACATAAGCGTCGCGAGCTTGCGCTTCCGCGCCGAAATCCACTTCCGCAGAAAAGAACAACTTTTGATGAAGCGCTTGATGTTCTTTAAGAAGTTTATCGTAAGTAAGCTGTTTTATTTCCGTAAGCGCGGCTTTGCAGTCTTTCCACGCCTTGTCGCGCGGCGCCTCGATGAACGGTTTGATTATTACCAATATCTTTTCGGCACCGGTAACAACGAGCGAATCGTCGACTATTTCCTGTTTGCCGGCAAAGAAATTGACCTTGGCTACAGCGCCGAAATCCGCGCCGGTAGAAGAGCGCGCCGAAAAATACAACCAATAATTCTCGCACTTGCCCGTCACGTTATCGGGAGTTGCCGATACGGCAACGGGCGTTCTCGCATTGAATTTATCGTGCATTTCGAACTTAAAGCTCGCGTCGATATTTTTCTGTCCGGTACGCGTGATCTCGTATACTATAATATCGCGCGCACGCGAAACGAAAGTGTTACGCTCGAAACGCGTCGCACCGTCCTTGTACGACACCGAACATTCGGCGCTCTCCATATCGAGCACGCGTGTGTATTCTTTAACGCCGCGATCGATCTTCATACCTATCTTAAAATCGCAAAGCGGCAACGGATACGAAAGCTGCGGTCTGTATCCCTTTTTGATAAGTTCGGTGGAAAGAATTTTTTCCGCGCCGACAAAATCTCCGTCGTCTATCTTTTTACGAACCGAAGGCAATTTATCCGCCACGTCTTGTAACGCGGAATCCTTACCCTGCCACCAAAGATCGCCGTGAGTGATCATGACGACATCATCGGCGGCGCCGCCGTACACCGACGCGCCTATAATACCGTTTCCGATAGGCATTCCCTCGCGCCAACGACTTCCCCACCACGATGACGGTTGAGAGAATTTCAAAGTATTTTTAGGTTTACGCGTAACTGCCATTCTTGCTCCTCCGATGGTTCTCCGATTCCGAGTAAAACGAACACATAATCTTACATATGTCGGTCAGCGGTATACAAACAACACATCCGTTTATATCTTCCCGACTGTAAAATTATACCACAATTTTTTTGATTTCGACAACCGTTTTAAGCCATAATTTCGTATTTTCAAGAAAAAATACATCATTTTAGGCTCAAATTCGGGCTATACGCCACGTAAATTGCCGCCGTACAAATTTTGTTTAGTCCGATAGCCCCGATTTGACAGCTTTTATTCTTCCGACTCCAGCGAAAATAATCAGCCCGACAAATACAAATACCGCACCCGAAAGCGCGGTATTTCAGACTATTTATGATATATGCCGATCAAACTCCGAGTGTGCTATTTATGACCAAGCCGCCGCGCAAGCCATTCATTTCGGCTTTACCCTGAACATTGTTCCACTCGTCGATATTGTCGAGCAGCGTGTCGGAACCCGTCAACACACGATGTTCCGTATACTCTATCTCGGACAAGGCGGCGCCTTCTGATTCGATGGTAAACTCGGAATCGAATCCGAACGGCAGTTGTAAAACTATCTCGTCACGGTTCTGGAATTCATAAACAAAGCCTTCGTATTCGTCGCCGAAATTCTTGTTTTTACCCTTGATAGTAAGTTTCGTAATATTGCGAGCCGACGGTATAGTTATCGTAACATACGAACGCGCGCCGTCGAAAGTGGTAACGAGATATTCATTTTCGTTATCGGTTTTTGCGATGCCGGGCGCACGGTAGATTATATCCGACACTTTGTAATCGACGTCCTTGACATATTTTTCGCCGTCCCATTCGAGACCGTCGAGTTCGTAACGCATAAACTTATACGCCATAAGATCGCCCACGACTATCTTCTGCTCGGGATCGCCGCTCGTGCCGTACGTCAGTTCATACACGAGCGAATCGTTATATATGCTGTCGGCATACGTATTGTAATTCGTAAGCGTCTTATCGAACGTAACGCCGAATCCGCCGGAGAACAGCGCCACAACGATCGCAATGACCGCCACTACCGAAATACCGAAATAATTCTTATAATTGCGCGGTGTTTTCTCTTTGGCGACTTTGCGGTATGTTTTTTCGGTGAACTTGCCTTTCTTTGCGCGATCTTCCACTTTTTCAGTGACCGTACGTTCCACTCTTATAGTGCGGTCGGGCAGCTTTTTCGCGAGCTTATCGAGCAAAGGCGCCGTGCGGTCGAGATACGGCACGCCTATGCCGAGCAATGCCGTAAACACCGTCATAATAACGGGCATCAATATAAGCGGAAGAAGTTTCGTCGCAACTACCACGCTCGGCATGACGAGCGGCAAACAAAATGCTACGGGGATCGCGAAAATATAAAGCCTGTCCATGCCGAATCCGAACTTGTTTTTAAACATCTTATGCAAGCAAACCGTCGCAAGCAGTGTCGCGGTCATCAGCAAACCGAGCCAGCTCGTAATAAACGAATATGCGGGACAAGCAAAACTCATAACTATTCCGGTAAGCGCGAAAAGCATTGCCGTACCGCGTACCATATCGGAAGAAGTCACTCTGAACAGCTTTTTAAACAGCGTCGTAAATCCGAAAGATGCGGCAAGCGTAACGAGTATCGCGGCGATCATTATGCCTGCATTCATGTATCTGATCTGCGTTATGGCGTGAATGGGCAATACGCCGAATCCCGTAAGCATAAGAGTGACAAGGAAGTATGCGGCATACATAGCGATAAGCGACGTAAAGATAACAAGCAGTTGTACGCCGACGGCTTTAAGCATGTTCTTTATCGAGAACGTCTTTTTAAGCGCCATAGCGATCACAGTGCCTACTAAAAGCGCTATCATGAGCGCGCCTACGACATAAGACGCCGTAGCCGTATACGCCACGGTACCGCCGTCGAGATAAGAGAAATACGCCGTATCGCTCTCGCCTTTTGCACTGTATTTATCGGTGCAGTCTGCGAATTTCTCGGCATAGTCGGCGATAAACCGCGCCTGCTGTTTGATCATCGATAGAGACATGTTATCGGCATTGTCGATCGACGACTGCGACGCATCGAGTCCGCCGAGTACCGCGACTTGCACGGCGGGTATATTTCCGAACGCCTTTACGGCGTACTTATTTACAAGCTTGTCCGAAACGGTATCCGGGATCACCGACGTATTG
>CAJUQF010000034.1:8016-16570 GCA_910588315.1 uncultured Christensenellaceae bacterium
CGGAAACTTTGGTATATGCGTTGATATAGTCGTAACCGGCATTGGACGCGTCGACAAGTGCGAGCGTGCCGACGTTACCGTACGATTCGAGATTAACCCCGGCATTTGCGCGAGCGACTACATCGTCGAAACCTTTGAATCTGTTAAAGAACGCGTATGCACCGTAAGCACGGTCGTAATCCTCGGTAAACACCGCAACGATATCGTTATTGTAACCTTTATCCGATTTGGCTAAGGCTATCATCGATTGCATTACGTTTGCAACGAACGCGGCATTGCCCGCTTCCGGCGAATCGCCGCGACTGTCGTAACGCACGGTCAACACTATCGCGCCGGCATTTTTCTTTGCGGAAGGAATCGCCGCGACAATATTCGTTACCGTAGCGCCGACGAGCGTTTTATCGATGTCGAGAGTATCTTGAAGATCGCCTTCGAGAGTGGACGTCTGCAAAGTGACCGTAGCGACTTTTTTATCTTCGGAAACTGCGTAATCGGTCACGGTCGTAATGGGATCGTTGTTATCTTCGTCTTGATCGTCTTTTTCCGTCTTTTTCTCGTCTGTCGAGACAAATCCCGCTTTTGTAAGCGTATCGGTGATATACTCTCGTACCGACGATAAATCGTTATTTGCCGATGCGGAACGCGACATCTCGGTTATCGCCTTTACGTGCGCGTTAACGGCATTATAATAACCGTCGTCATACGCGGACGGACTGTATCCGACCGCACCGTCGAGTGCTGAGAAAATAAACATCAGCGCCACAAACAACGCCAATACGGGATAGTATATAAATTTAAAAAGCTTACGCTTTTTCTCGACGGGCATGGAAGCCTTTTTAGGCTTGCGCGATTGCGTCACGGTTTCCGATTTTTCATCGTTTACGGGTTCCGATACATCCGCGTTTTCGCTCGCCGTATCGTCACCATCGGACACCTCGGCATGCTCTTCTATCCGAGTATCCGCTGTGCCGTTCGTTTCTTCGGCACGGCTGTCGGTCGCGGTATCTTCCGCCTTTGACGTCGCATTTTGTTTTTCGAGTTCTTCGCTATTCATTACTGCTCCGATATAATTATAGGTATATCGCTATTTTATCATACTTCTGAAATTATTACAATTAAAATGACCGTCTTTTACGAAATTTTTGTCTTGACATGCGTGCTTTTATACATTATAATTAGAATCGGCATCCGATAAATTTAACTTTATCCGTAACAAACCATGACGCAAGCAACCGTTTTTTCCATATTATTGATACTGCTGAACAGACGCAAAGTTTCGCGCGAATACCTTGCCGAACGATTTTCCGTAAGCAAGCGTACGATCTCGCGTTATCTTGCTGTTCTCGAAGACGCAGGAGTCCCCGTTGTTTCTCAAACCGGTCCCGGCGGAGGCATATCCGTCGCGGACGGTTACACTCTCGACAAATCGTTTATTTCTCAAGCGGAAACGATCCGGCTCATTGACGCACTCGATAAGACCGCCGAAACGTACGGAGACAAAGTCAACCGTGCGCTTGCCGAAAAGTTGGAAAACGTAAACCGTGTCCGCACGCGCGACAATTACGTTATAAATCAACACGATCTGTATATTGAATGCGATCACGACGACACAGCCGAGATAAAACATAAAATACAAACGTTTTCGGAAGCTATCGAACAAACGCGCGCCGTGGAGATCAAATACACCGACTCACGCGGATTTATATCATATCGCACGGTCGAGCCTTATACCCTGGTATTCAGATCGGGACGATGGTATATCTACGGCATGTGCAAACTGCGCGGGGATTTCAGGCTATTCAAACTGACTCGAATAACCGACATGCGCAAAACAAGCAAATGCTTTTCAAAGCACGAGAGCAAGCTCATAGAAAAACTCGATCTCGAGTTCTATAACGAAGCATACGTCGATCTCGAGTTCGAATTTTTCCCGTCCGTCACGGAAAGCGTGATAGACTGGCTGGGTACGTCCGCGGTTACCGAACGCGGCACAAAGTTTATAGCTACAGCCGAAGTCCCGATGACCGACTCGTTGATAAAAAGACTTCTTTCCTTCGGCTCGTCGATCAAGGTGTTGAACCCTGCGGCGCTACGCGATAAGCTTGCGGAAGAAGCAAAACGCATGACGGATATCTATGCCGATTAGTATACTTTCTGCTATTTCATACACATACTAATCGCATGGAAAACAAACATAAACACGATTATACGGACACGATACGCCAAGCCGCCCAGCTCGACGAAACAACAGACCGCGAAGACGGCATGCGCGATATAGACGCAGAGACCGCGCTCGACGCGCTGTCACTTTCTGCGGCTATGGGTACTTACGCACAGGACGAAACCGTGGCGAACTTTCTCGAACTCGAGCTGGCTGCGGAACTTGCTCAACGCGCTTACTCCGGAACGGAGACTGGCGACAACGAAAAAGACGACGGATATTTGGACTGATCCGCCGCCACGGTTTTTGCATAACCGAACTTACATTCTCGCGACACCGAAAAAACACACCCGATAGCGGTTTGTTTTGCAGTCACAGGCTGATTTTTAGCAATCATCTCACAATTACGACGTGAGAACGGACGCAAAGTGTCGCGCAGCATTTGGCTGCCTCGTTCATAGTAGCTCAGACTACGATTTCACTCGCTTGCCTTGCAACGGCTTAAAACGGCATCGCTTCCGGCGCGCGAGAACGTTCAATTATTTATTCTCGCCGCAAGCGAAAAACGCTACCGCGATCGCACCCGGTCCTACGTGCGTTCCGATCGTACTGCCGATAAGCCCTATAGGGATATTATCGGTTTTTTCTTTCCACAACGCATCGCTGTCGTGCAAATATTTTTTGAGAAACTCGTCCGACATTCCGGAATATCCGACGCAATACGGCATGGAAAAATCTATGCCGCCGCATCGCTCCACAAGCCGCATCAAAAGGTTGTTGCCCTTTTTCGACCCCATGGCCTTGCCTACAGATTTCACCTCTCCGTCTATTATCGATACTACAGGTTTTATAGACAGCAATTCTCCGGCAAAAGCCGCCGCAGAAGATATGCGTCCGCCCTTTTTAAGATACAATAGAGTATCGAGTACGGCAAGCAGCTGTATCTCTTTTTTTCTTTCGTTCAACTCAACGACTATATCGGCCGCCGACATTCCGCCTTGCACCAATCTTAAGGCGTATTCGACAAGAATGCGCTCTCCTATACACGCGTTTAGACTGTCCACGACAAAAACCTTGCCGTCGAACTTTTCCGCCGCTTTCACCGCACTCGCATAGGTCCCGGACAGCTTGGACGAAATGGTTATCGCTATAACATCGTATCCCGACGCCGTAAGCTCGCCGAAACGCTCCGACCATCGATATTCGTTTATTTGACTCGTTTGCGGCAGTTCGTCGCTTTCGACCAGCTTTTCGAAAAACATCTTTTTCGTAATATCCACGCCGTCGAAATACTCTTCATCGCCGAACCTTACCTGCATAGGCATAAACGAAAGACCGAGTTCATCCGCTTCGCCTTTCGTTATATCCGTTGCCGAATCAATCACTAATTTTATCTTTGCCATGTTGCTTTAATTCCTCGTAATATTTTTCGATCTTGTCGGAAATGTTATTGAGCGACGAATAAAAAAATTCACGTTCCGCATCGGTAAAGTCCTCGCTCACCGACTCAACCGCGCGCATTTCTTTGTCGTAAACAGCCCGCATAAGCTGCGTACCGTTATCCGTCAAACGAATGACCGAATTGTATTTCTTTCCGTCATATTCGATGAGTCCTTTATCCGACAAAGCCTTGAGCGCACGCGAGATCGCCGCCTTATCCTCCAAAGTCTTTCGCATGAGTTCGCTTGCGGTCATGCCGCCCTGCGATAGATAATGCAAACACATCACATGTATCGCCTGCAACCCATACTCACGCATCTCATAGCATTTTATGCGCTGAATGAGCTTATTTATCTTGTATATCGAATGCGTAAAATTCTCAAACTTGTTTCTCATATCGCCATACTTGTTGATTTATCAACTTTATAATTATATCATCGCCTCGAAAGTATGTCAAGCGATTTCGCGCAAAATCAAACCCGTGTAAATGCACACGGGTTTGATTTGTTATTTCTTTTTATTGTCGTCGGGACGTCTCGTGACCGGTGTTGCGGGGCGCGTCTGATTCGTCGGACGGGCGGCGCCGTTTGCGGGGCGCGATGCGTTATTTGTCGGGCGAGCGTCCTTGCTTGCGGGGCGTACAGGCTGTTGTGCCGGACGCGCGGCGCTTGCCGTCGACTTGTTTACGTTATCCGACGAAACTTTCTTATCGGCGGTTTTTGCGTTTGCCGTCTTGCTCTGCAACGTTTTGCTCTCAGCGCCTGCGGGAGCGGTTGCCTTTTTCTTACGCATAACTATGCAAACCACTATTACCGCGGCGGCAACAACTATCAGCGAAACACAAATGCCTACGACTATACCGGTAACATTCGTGTCATCCGCAATTTGAGCGGGTTTGGCACCCGAATATGTCGCTTTGATTATATCATCTTCGTTTACGACTACGATGGGACGTTTTATCTGCAAATTGCTCTCTTCGTATGCCGCAACGGCACGATCGGATATAAACGTGATTTCTACGTCGCTGTTTCCTTTATATTTTGAATCGGTCTCGCTTGCAAGATCGTCATACGTCAGCGTGAGTTTACCGCTTGTTTTGTCATACTTGGACGTAATGTCGTTGCCGTTAAGTGTGATACGGTCCACACTGTAATTGTTTTCGCAAGTAACGTCGTACGAAACGCTGTCGCCGGTCGCCAAAGTCCGTATGGCGGCGTTCTTGACGCTGCCGCCTATCCCGTCTGCATGAACGTACACGGTTCTGCCAGATGCTTGCACTTTATCGGAATCTACTGCGCAAATCATGAACGGGCTGAAACTTTTTACGGTCGCAATTATGCCGTATTCGGTTACTACGCACGGCACTGCCTCGACGCTCGTCACTTCTCCGGTTTTGGGATCGCGCGTGTAGTGATATACTGTAAACGTTACGCCGACGCTGTTTTGATCGAATCCTTTGGGGAACCCGAATCCCACCTGCATATAACTGCCTGTCGGCACTTTTTGAATAAGTCCGCACATCTGCAGATCGATCTGATATGTCGAACTCGCCTTGATGTCGTTATCGGTCAATCCGAATTCCTCTTTAGCCGCACCCTGCATCTCCGAAGTCTGCGCCTGAGTCGGCTCGTTTACGACAAGCATGAGCTGAGACCTCTGATTGCCGACTATCGGCTGACCGTCTTTGCCCTTAAAGCCTGAAAGAGATTCGTCCGCGGCGCTTACAAACTGCGGTGCACCGAAAACCTTCATATATAATCTGCCGTCGTTAAACACTTTCGGGCATACGACTTGTTTCATTTTAAAAGTCAAACGTCCCGCTTCCGGCGCTCGGCGGCTGTCCTTTCCGACAAGGTTTGTGGGAACGAAGTTATACATCTCACAGTTATGCGAATACTGGCTGCTGGGTGTAAAAACGAACGAAACAGTATTTTTGCCTGCGTCCCATTCGACGTCTTCGACCTTATACCATCCGTCGAGATCGTCGTTGTAATCGCCTGTGACGGTAATATCGACGTCCTCATCTTCGTTCTCTTTTACAAGCTGTTCGCTGTAAGTAATCGTTATCTTGAGCGGGTCGAAACTCGATATATAGCCCTTTCTATCGGGCGTAAGTTTCTTTACATACGGCGCACGCATGAATTGTTTGTATTTTTGATTGGCGTATACCGTACTCATAGCAACTACGTTTGTACTCGTTACCTCGGCATCGCCGTAGTCGGTACCCGTTGCCGGGCGGCTGCCGAACACCGCAAACTGCATTTGTTTGGTAGAAGATCCGCAATGTTGCAGAGTGTATCCTTCCGCATACATAGACGCGAGGAATTCATCTCGTTCTTCGCCTTCATAACCGTTACCGTCCAAATACGCCTCCGCAGCGACATACAAACTCGACCACTGCGTCCAAGTATCTTCCGCCATGGATCTCACGGCAAAATACTTGCCTTCGTTTGCAAGTTCGACAAAATTCTTGCCGTCATACGAAACCGCCAAGCTCAAAGAGTATGCTTCCTCGTCGCCCGGATCGCGCACGTATCCAAACGAATGTTCGCCGAGCTTGCCGCTGTCCTTGAACTCGAAACCGCTCTTGTCTTGATTTACGCCGTACGACATAGGACGGAGCGCGGGATATTTAAGCTCGAAACCGGAAGACGACAACACGCCGTCCGCATAGCGGCTTTCCGAAAGGAAGTCGTCGCCCACGAGCATATATTTTTCGAGATGATTCTCCGTATCGTTCCAAGTAACGTCTACGCCGTACCAAAGTCCATCGACGAGAACGGCGTTCCACATATGCGGCTCGTAACCGGATTCGAGCTTGTTGCCCTCATCGTCGGTAACGGTTTTGCCGGAACGCGCCGCGCCGCCTATAAGCACGCACGGAATGCCGAGCTTATCCATGACGACTTTGAACGCGCGCGAATAACCGCCGCAAATCGCCTTGCCGTCGACAAGTCCGCCGTACGCGGTATTAACGTTACCGTTATATTCCACACCACCCTGCATATTGTCACGGGCGCCGTAATCGTAAGACGTCTTTTCCGCTATGTACTTATTTGCGTTTTTGATCTTTCCTACGGTGTCGGCATTGTCCGCTTTGGCGGCGGCAACAGCCTCGTCGAGAGCAAGATCGAATTTACGTTTGGCTTCCGCAAGCGTAGATTCGTTAAACGTATTGTCCTCGAAATAGTTGTCGGCATTACCGGGTCCGAGATACGCGACATAATTGTCTCCGTCCACACCGACCGTCAAAACAAGTTTATAAACGTCGACGTAGAAAAGCTCGGGATGATCCATATAGAACGCATCGCGCGCCGCGCCGAGCGCTACCGGTATAGTGGGCTTGCCGCTTTCGGCATAGTCCATTATCTCTCTTTGTGAAAGCACATTCGACAAATCGTACTCGGTAGCGGCTTTATCGAACTGACCGTTCCCCGCTATTTCGAGCATAATGTTATAAAACTTCTGCGCAAGCGGGCTGCTCTTGAGCTCGTCGTAATAAAAAGTACTGCCGATGTTTTTGTTTTCGGCTGCATATACGCTGTGATTGTTTACCGCGATCAGCGCAGCGATCGCGCCTATACATAAAACTATCGCAGACAGCATGCAAGCCAAAACATACTTGAACCGTTTTGTTTCGATCATAAAGACCTCCGTTTTGTTTACTAAAAAAAATAAGAGACAATATCGAATACCATATCAACTATTATATCCTAATATCATCTCTTACTGGTGCCGGTGATCGGAGTCGAACCGATACGGGTTATTAGCCCACCGGATTTTGAGTCCGGCGCGTCTGCCAATTCCACCACACCGGCAAAGCATATCTATTTTACTATATTCTATTAAAAATAGCAAGCGTTTTGATACCTTTTTTCAAAATACGAAAAAGGCGGTCCATCCCATATCTGTTCTTACACAAAAGCGATATATCATCTACGCGTTTGTTATTAATACATATCCCAAAGCTCGCCGCGCTCGAAAATCAAATAACGCAAAAGCGCGAAGACGTTTTCGTCTCCGCGCTTTGATATTCCAACGAGTTTTTACCTGTTTTTTGCTTTTTTCTTGTTCATAACGAGCATTACCGCGCCCGTTGCGACGACCGCTATGAGCAAACCGAGTACGACATAAAAACCTATGGTCATGCCGTTTTCTTTTTCCGTAACGGTCTTTGTCACGTACTCGACCTTGATCTCCGGTTCGGGCGGCGTGACGGTCGCTTCGACAAGTCCGTTTATCGCCGTATCGACAGCGCGCTTTACAGAATCGATCTCCGACTGCGTCGCGGTCGAACTCAACCCGTTTGCCGCGGAGATCGCGGCTGCAAGCGCCGCATAACTTTCTTTCGTGTATGCACTCTCCGCAAACTTATTCGCAACGGCGAGAGCCTTGTCGAGTTCCGCTCTGTTGCCGGGAACATCGACGAAATCGGTCGTCTTTACATAGAAATTATCGAAACGCGAAAGTACGTTCTGCGAGCGAAGTCCCACGTTGCCGCCGTCATAGCCTTTCGGCATTTCGTACATGAGCGCATAATCGTCGTTACCTCCGGTGAATGCGAACATAATATCGCCTTTTACAACCACGCGAAGATTTATCATGGACGTCGAACGTTCGACGGGCAGCGGTATCGCGGCGCTTTGTGCGATCCTGCCCACAAACCCCGTCTCGGCGGAAAACTCGTAAAGGTGAACGTAATAGTACGCGCCGACGGACGGGTTATACTCTACCTGCACGTTATACGCATCGATCTTATCGGCGGCATACCCTACCGCACCGACGGAAAAATACACGCCCGCATTTATTCTGAGTCCGCTGTCGAGCATTATATCCACGCCCAAATCGAACTCCTTGAGCTTGCCGACCTGATCGAGAACGATCTTGTACTCGGCGTCGCCCGGCACGGTAAGAATACCGTTGTTGACAGACACGGGCGCACCGTTGGGGTTG
>CAJUQF010000034.1:16580-18286 GCA_910588315.1 uncultured Christensenellaceae bacterium
TTGTACGCAACAAGCCCGTTATTGCTGTCGAAATTATATAAATGCGTCGGACCTTCCACGTCGAATATCGTGGGGTCTTTTATGGCAGCGACGGTCGCGTCGTCGATGTAAATAATTTCGTCCGCCTCGCCGCCGTGCGCTATACCGAGCTGAACGGTCGTACTTTTATCGAGCGAGTATGCAAGCTTTACGATCTCGAATTCGTCGCCTGCGGTAAGTTCTTTTTCCGCAAGTATTTTGCCGCTTATAGCGTCGCGCACGAACATCTTTGCGCTGCCGGATACGAGTTTTATCTTAGCCGAGAACTCGTACGAGCCGAAGATATTGTGAAGTCCCTGGAACAGTTCGCCGGCGCCTTTAATATAGCCGGCGCGGTCGTCTATCTCGATCTTATCGTCCGAACCCTTTACCGGCGCGAGCTTGGTCCCGACCTTCTCCACACCGACCTCGCCGTTTTCTTCGACGTCATGCGACCAATACGCAAGCCGCGTTTCCCATGTTTTTTCGTTTACGTTTTTGAGCCGTTTGTCGAACGAACCGTTAACAAAATCGCTCGGCGAGTATATACCGCAATCGGTTATCGCGTTTGTTGCAACGGCAAGTTCGGGAGTATCGCCCGCCCATGTACCGAGCAGGCACGGATCGGTATAGATGTTGTTCATTATATACAGGTTTTTTATCGGAGAGAAATCGTCCTTTTCCCACTGCGTGTACGTTCCCTGCACTCCCGAACCCTCTATCCAGCTCTCGCCGTAGAACGGGTTATCCGTCCAACAACCGACCGACGTAGACGTGCCGCCGAGTACGTTGTCGACTACATAGAAATCGCGTATCTCGACGTTCTCTTCGTTGAGACCGTTAGAGCCCCAAGTGATAAACGTCAAGCCATGACCGCCGTACATATTACTGCGGTTTATCGAGAAATTCCTTACGCCGCTGAAACGTTCGGGATCGGGATGCGCCTGCCACCAGGAATGTTCGGTATGACCTCTGGGGTCGTCGTAAAACGCCGACAGAACAATCGCATCGTCGTTGCTGTAAAGAGTGCAACGATCGATATAAACGTTGCTCGTGCCGTATCCGAACGAAAGTCCGTCGCCGTTGATACAGCTTACTTCGGTCATACGCACGTTGCCGAAATACAGGTTTTTGCTGTTCTCGTTGGGCATGTGCCAGATATTGCCGCGTGTCGTCGTTATATCCGACACTTCGATGTTTTCGCTGTTATAGCTTGCAAACACGTGTAAGTGAATGACTGCGGCGCAGTTTTTTACGATATCGGTATCGCCGTAGCTGTTTCCGTCCAGCCATTGCGTACCGGTATCCATCATGCGTATTTCGCCGCCGCCGGTCACACGCACGTTCTTTACTCCGTTAGCATATATGAACGGCAAGTTCCAGCTCGCCGCGGCATGCGTCCACGGTGTGCCTTCGATGTAAATATCGTGACCGTAAACGGGCGCATAGCCGTCGTAAGCATAGTCGTCGAAGCGTTGCGACTGCCAAAGCACAGCGCCTTCGGCTATGTTAAGCTCGACGTTGTTTTTAAGGTTGAGCTGGGTCGCGATATACCGTCTGCCGTACGGGTTCGAGGTATCGCCGGGCAATAAGACCGTACCGCCGCCCTGCGCCGACACATGATCTATCGCCGCCTGTATCGCCGCATTATCGTTTGTAAAGCCGTCGCCTTTCGCACCGAACTGCGC
>CAJUQF010000035.1:0-395 GCA_910588315.1 uncultured Christensenellaceae bacterium
CTTTGGAGCGATGCGACTTCCGCGATCTGCGAACGCATTTTACGCATATGCTTGACTGCTTCCACGACGTTGCCGGTACCAGCCTCGCCTTTTGTGCGGATCATGGACGCGCCTTCGGCAATGCGGCGAAGCGCCTCGCCGAGATCGCGCGCGCCGCAGACAAACGGCGTTTCGAACTTGCTCTTATCGATATGATAAGCGTCGTCGGCAGGCGTCAAAACTTCGCTCTCGTCTATGTAGTCTATCTTGATCGCTTCGAGTATCTGCGCCTCGACGAAATGTCCGATACGCACCTTTGCCATGACGGGGATCGATACTGCTTTTTGTATCTCCGCTATCATCTTGGGATCGGACATGCGCGCGACGCCGCCGTCGCGTCTGATATCCGCAGGCAC
>CAJUQF010000035.1:405-18266 GCA_910588315.1 uncultured Christensenellaceae bacterium
CTCGAGCGCCATTACCGCGACCGCGCCCGCCTGTTCTGCGATAACAGCCTGCTCGGCGTTGGTTACGTCCATAATGACGCCGCCTTTAAGCATCTGCGCGAGGTTACGGTTCAAAAGCTTTCTGTTAGCCGCTTTGTTGTCGTCTTTGACTGCCATGATTATCTCCTTTATTGCTTGGAAATCGAAATTACGATATTTATTGATTATTCCGCTACGACGTTCACATTGAGCTTACCGGAAACCTCGGCAAAAGGCTTTATCGTGAGCGTATAACGACCGAGCGACTTTATCGGCTCGGCAATTACTATCTTCTTTTTGTCGAGTTCTATGCCCATTTCTTTAAGCGCATCCGACACCGCCGCGGTATTGAGCGCGCCGAAAAGTTTGCCGTTGGCGCCCGTCTTTATCTTGACGGTAACGGTGAGTCCCGCGAGTTTTTTGCAAAGCTCCACCGCCTCGTCATGCTCGATCTTGCGGCGGCGCACTTCCGCTTCTTTTGCTATCTTTATGCTGTTGAGCGCAGTAGCCGTTGCGGGTTTTGCGAGATTGTTAGGAAAAAGATAGTTGCGCGCGTATCCGTCCGAAACTTCCACGATATCCCCGTTCTTGCCCTGAGCTTTTACGTCTTTCAATAGAATAACTTTCATCTTTGCGTCTCCCTTGTATATTTTAACAAACACCTATCCCATTGTCAAGTATTTTATGTTTTTACGGTATACTATAATGTCGAATTACAATTTGTTCGTATCGGCTTGACAATAGCATTGCGCGGTGGTAGAATAATCATGTTATGACGACGATATCGAAAAATTCCAATAAACCCGTTGCTAAAAACACCAATAGAACGGTAGTAAAGATCGTGACTGTCGCGCTTGCGCTGTTATTTGTTATGCTCGTGATCGCGCTTATAGTCAATCTTGTGCGTTTAAGCGCGGCAAACGACCGAGCGGACTCGCTCAAAGCGAAAAACGCGCGGCTCGAACAGATAATAGAAAACAACGAAAATCTCAAAGATTACTACAAAACAAACGACTTCATCGAATCGTACGCACGCGAATATCTCGATATGATATACCGCGGCGAAACGGTAATAGGCGGCAAGTAAAAACCAAAAAATCAAAAACAAGGCAAAACGCCTTGTTTTTTGTTACTCCGTAGTATACATTCGCCGTATTATAATACACGACGCAGATCAAGACAGGACCATAAAACAGGAGTGTGCCATATGCGCGCAGCAATAGACATAGGATCGAATTCGATACGGCTTGCGCTGTCCGACGGACAGACGGAGTCGGTAATTACAAAACTCGCGGACGGACTGAATGCGTCGGGTATGCTGTCGCCTATCGGCATAGATAACAGCGTAAAAGTTATACGCGACTACGTGCAATGCTGTAAAGGTAAGGCTTGCAACGATATTTACGCGTTTGCGACCGAAGCGGTACGAAAAGCCGCCGACGGCAAAACATTTTGCGAAAGAGTAAAGCGCGAATGCGGCGTGGACGTGCATATCCTGTCGGAAACGCAGGAAGCCGAGCTTGCGCTTTGGGGCGTAGATAAACCCGACGGCGCGGCGACGGTATGCGATCTCGGCGGCGGTAGTATGGAGCTTATATGTTCGCAAGACGGCAAAACGCCGAGCTATGCAAAAAGCTTGCCGCTCGGCGTCGTGGTTATGAAAAACAAGTTTAACGGCGACTACCGCCGGGCTATAGACGAAATGCCGGAACTTCTCAGGGACTACGGTACGGTCCTCGCCTATCCGCTCGTGATATCGGGCGGGAGTGCGTGCGCTATCGCCGCGGCGATACTCGACCTTAAAGTTTACGACAAAGCGCTTGTCACGACGGAATTTACCGCGCGGGCGCTCGACGACGCAATGCCCATACTGTTATCGGACAGACTGTCCGTTTTCCGTCCGGTGTGCGCCAAGCGAGCAGACACACTGCCGTACGGCGCGATAATCCTTCAGGCGCTTATAAACTATCTCGGCGTGACGAGTTTCAGAGTTTCCGACGCCGGCAATCTCGAAGCGGTACTGAAACTGCCGCCGAATTATTTCGATCGCCTTTAAAAAAACGTAGCAAGCTTGACGGAGTAAATATCCACCAAGCAGATATTTTCGTTGCACGAAACGCCGACGTATGCGTTGCCGACGAGATAGATATCACCGGAGACCGAGCGTATCGAACCGTCGAAAAGCGATATATCGATCTTGACGCGTCTGCCTATGTTAGACGCAAAGAGTTGTTTCCACGTTCCGATATTATTCTCGGAATTGAAATCGGGCAGCGGGTCGGGGATATTTATGTCCACCGGTCTTTTTTCGCAATCCATAATATGTAATACTCCTTTTATTGATATTTCAAGTTAAAAAATAACTGCTCGTCGGCGAATAGAAACAGTGATTGCCGATACGAGTACGCAAATAGCCGTTATTGTTAGGGAAATTGCTGCGACACGTCGTCGAGTACGGATTGAAAAACCACAGCGCATCCGACGTATCGCTGAGCCGTCCGCCGGAAAGCGCCCAATTCGCTATATCGAAGTGTATGGCTTCCGGCGACATGTTGTAAAGATTTTGCGGCTGATCGGTCGCACACTCGAACTGACGCGGCGCAAAAACCACGTCGTTGAGCGTATTATATCTGCCGTACTCGCCCTGTCTTTGATTGACTCTGTTCATGATAACGGACGCCACCGCACGCATGCCGATCTCGCCTTCGCCGCCCGCCTCGCACTGTATCAGTCTTGCCAGAAGTTCCAATTCGTTCATAGCAATTATATATGCGCGATATTTTTATACGGTGTGCAAAAATATCGCAAACAAAAACGCAGAGCCGTCTCTGCGCTTTATAATTCATTTATCGGATCGTGATCACTCGCCACGCCATTGATATTTATTAAGATCCACGCGCTCGCCTGTCACTTCCACGCCTTCGCGCTCGAGCATGCGCTTTTGTTCGTCGACACCGCCGAACGCGAACGCCGGAGCGAGTTTACCGTCGCCGTTCACTACGCGATGGCAAGGCACCGTCCCGAAGTACGGATTGATATGCAAAGCGTTACCCACAGCGCGCGCCGCGCCGCGATGCCCAGACATCAGCGCAATCTGCGCGTACGTCGCCACATTTCCTTCCGGTATCGCGCAAACGGCGCGATACACGTCCTCGGCAAAGCCCGTAGGTTTTTTCACTTTGCCGCCTCTCTTCTTTTGAGCGCCGGATCGATAAGAATCTTGGCTTTTGCATTTTTGTCGTCGCGAACGATCTCGCCGACCGACGGCGTTTTTATCACGCCCTTATACGGATTTTTTATACTGTCGATGTCCTCACGCAACACGGCATACACTTCCGACCGCTCGAAAGCAAGATCGGTGCGCTGCATAACGCAATCTATAAGCCGAAGGTTTTTGCAATAGCAAAGCGGCTGCGTGCCGATGATCGTGCAATTTTTGAACGTAAGATTCTTACTGAACCAACCGAGATACTCGCCGATGATAACGCTGTTTTCGACGGTAACGTCCTTGCTGTGCCAGAATGCGTCCTTGGTATCGAGTTTGCTGTTTATTATTATCGCGCCGTCGATATATTGAAAAGAATACTTACCCTTGAAGTCCAGTCTGCTCGCCGCTATGTTTTTGGCTTTGAACATAAAATACTCGCTCGTTGCCGTGCTGTCCGTTATGCGCACGCCGTCGGTGAACCAGCCGAACTCGGGCGAGACTATATCGCACTCGCGAATAACGGCATTCTTGCATTCGCGAAGCGCCTTTATCCCGTACATCTTGGTACCGATGATATTTATGTTCTGCGTGTACCAGAGCGCGGCGCGGCACGCATCGGTCATCTCGCAGTTCTCGAGCGCTACCGCCTTGTCGTGCCAAAGCGGATACCGCAGTGCGAACAAACAGTTTTTCGCTTCCACGGCGCCGCATTCTTTGAGCGCGCTTTCGCCGTCGGCGGAGCCTATGAATTTGCAGTTTTCGAGTACGACAGACTCGCTGGCGTACAGCGCGCGTTCTTCATCCATCGTTTGATTTTCTATTCTCATTGGCTTCTCCTCTTTTCGTCGACGAGCGCGCCGAAATATTCCACCATCGGTCGAGCGTCGAATATGTGTTTCAGCTTGTATTTTCTTTTACCTCCTTTTTCGCTTTTCGCAACCACCGTCACGGTGCCGACCGAAAACTTCTTTTCGTAAAATGCGGCGGCGTATTTTATACCCACTATATCGCCGACCGGTACGACCGTGCGCTTTTCCTTACCGCGTTTTTTTATGACGATACGCGTGTTATATACGGTATATGTTATTTCGTTTCCGAGCGCGACGAGAATGGAAATTATGCCGATAAACATAAAGCTCACCGCAAATATTATGCCGAGTATAAGCGACAAAAGACAAAGCGCGCCCGACGCGCCCATCGCGACAAGCGTTATGAGTATACGTAACGTTATCATTTTCGTGCGATACGCTTTGTAATTCATCACGTATTGAAATAATATTTTTTCTTCTGTCATCGATTTCTCCTATCACACCGGATCGGCTTATCTATATAGCTATTACCGCCGTTGTGATCAACAGATAAAAGATATAAAATATCGGCGGTAAACTATTCAGAGCATATACTCCTATCATCGCCTGCGGTTTTTTACAGCGATTTTTCAATATCATCATAGCGAATGTGGTGACTGCCGCTATAACTCCGAATATAAGTAGCCATTTCGAATCGGTATTGAGAATGTATATCCCCGAACCGCCCGGCATGAACGCGAATACGTCGGCAACGAAAAGTATGGCGAAATTGAACACGTTCGATCCGATTATATTTCCTGCAGCGGCATTGTAATTGCCGCGCTTGCACAGCGTGAACGACGAGATAAGTTCCGGTAAGCTCGTTGCGACGCCCAAAAACAGCGCGCCCGCAAAAGTCTTGCCGAGATTCAGCATGTCCGCTACCATATCGGAAAGATACGTCATTGCGATCGACGCTCCGATAAGCACGACGGCACATATCGCAAACCTAATAAACGCCTGCTTTACCGTTAAGTCTTCCGTAGCGGCGGTACCGCTCTCCGATTCCGACGTTTTTGGCATCTTGCTCACGAATAACACGTACAAAACGACTATCGCCGGCGATACGACGGAGAACCAGGTAAACTGCATGTACTCCGCAAAATACAGCCCGATTGCGACAAGCGTATACATGCCGATCGACACGCTTATCGCGATATAGTAAAAACTCGAAAAAGTCTTGTTTTTAAGCCCGCGGCCGAATATCAAAAGTATCACGCCGAAAAACGCGAGATTTATAAGATCGGACCCGAGTATATTTCCTATGATCATCGAATTTTCGCGCACTATCCACACCGCGGACAACGACGTGAAAAGTTCGGGCAAACTCGTAACGGCGGCAAGCATGACTCCACCGATGAACGCGCCCGAAATATTGCTTTTTTTATCGATGATATCGACGTACTTGCCGAGTTTTGTGGACAATACGACGATGACCGCAACCATGGCGATATATCCGATATAAACTAACCAGTCGGGCATCTAATCTCCTTTTGCATTTATGCCTGTCGTCCCGTCGCCGTAATTGTCCGCGACATATTTTCGCACGCGCAACGGAATATCCATGCCGTCGCAAAGCTGCTTGCAACATTTAACATCGTCGTCGCCTATCACGTCCACGACGGTGAATACAACGTTCGATCCCGCCGCTTTACACGCTTTGGCAAAACCGAGTACCGCGTCGAACGCACGCAGACCAAACGCGCTTTTCGTTATCTCTGCGTATTTTTCGGCGGTATGGTTGTTGAGCGAGACCGAGACGGTATCGATACAGCCGAGCTCGCCTGTTATGTCCATGCCGTTAACGAGATTGCCCAGCCCGTTTGTGTTAAGTCTCGTGCGGTAGCCGCGGCGCTTGAATTCTCTCGCGCTGCCTATAAGCGCCGACAGGTTTTCGGTCGGCTCGCCGTAACCGCAGAACACTATTTCTTCGCCGGTATAGCCGAGCTTGTCGAACGCGGCGACAACTTCCGCCGCAGTCGGCTCGTTATCCAGCCACAGCGGAGTACCGGCAACGCCGTTTCCCGTATTGCGTATACAGAACGAACAGGCGTTATGGCATTTGTTGGTAAGGTTTACATACGCCTTGCCGTCCAAGATATAAACGTAATTATTCATTTATTCGACCGAAATTCCTTTTGCAAAACGTTCGGCGACGCTTCGCGCCTACGCATATATACACACGACGACGCCGTCACAATTATTTCAATCCGTAGATCGATTTCGTATTGGCGTTTGTTATGCGCTCTATCTCCGTCGGCGACACACCTTTTATCTCGGCGAGCTTGTCCGCTACGTAAGCAACGTTCTTGGGAAAATTCATCTGTTGCGAACGAACGGGATCGGGCGTCAAGTACGGACTGTCCGTTTCGACGAGCAGCCTGTCCATTGGTACCGCCGCCGCCGCGCGAGCGAGATTTACGGCGTTTTTATAAGTAAGCGTTCCGGAAAACGAAATATAAAAACCTTTCTTGACGTAATACTCGGCTATCTCCGCAGACCCGGAAAAGCAGTGCAGCACTGCGCCGTCGGGGAAATCGCGCGTCTTTGCGAATTCGAAAAACTCGCCGAACCCATCGCGGATATGATACATTGTAGGAAGATGTAATTCGCGCGCAAGCTCGTACTGCATTTCCATGGCGCGTATCTGCGTCTCGCGATCGGGGTCTACGCCGGGACGGTGATGAAAATCCAATCCTATCTCGCCTATTGCAACGACCTTTTTACTTTGCGCGAGCGATCTCAACACGGCGATATTCTCTGCCGTCACCGTATCCGCATCGTACGGATGAACGCCTACGGTTGCATATATCCCATCGTTTTTCTCCGCGAGTTCGACCGATGTGCGCGAAGAATCCATGTCGCAACCCACACACACAATATATTCGAGACTGTCGGCGGTCATGCGCTCGATTATTTTTTGCGCGCCGCCGCTCGCCTCGAACATTTCGTCGTAAATATGCGCGTGCGAATCTATCAGCATATTTTGTCTCCGGCGCTGCCCGCAGGCATAACGAGCCGCGGCAAGCCGTCCTCGCCTACCGAGCAAAGCAGCATGCCTTCCGACATTATGCCGCAGAGTTTGGCGGGTTTTAGATTGGCTACGAGCGCGGCTTTTTTGCCGACCAACTCGTCGGGCGCGTACGCCATGGCTATGCCCGAAACTATCGTGCGCCGGCGCGTACCGTCAAACACGGTGAGCTTTAAGAGTTTTCGCGCCTTTTCCACTTTTTCGCACGCTTCGATATCGACGACGAGCAGTTGGGTCTTAAAGAAATCGTCTATCGAAATTTCCGCCGTCTGCTCCCCTTCTTTCGCTTTTTCGCTTTCTGTTTCCGCGGGCTTATTGTTTTCGTTCGCTATGTTTTCCAATTCCGTAAGCTCCTTTTTTATATCGAGTCTGTTGAGTATCGGTTCTATCTCCGTCGTCGAGTATTCGCCGATCACGCCGTACTTTGCATCGTCGAAAGTATCGGGAACGGACAAACCGAGTCCGTCGAATATACGCCGCGGATACTTTGTCAGGAACGGCAGCAGTACCGTCGCGACGACCCTTATCCCGTCGATAAGGTTATAAATAACCGCCTCGAGCCGCTTTTTGTCGCCCGTTTTGTTGAGTTCCCACGGCTTGTTCGCATCGATGTACTTATTGGACAGACCGATAACGGCGAATATCTTTTCGAGCGCGCGATTGAGTTCGGGCTTGTCCATGTCGGCACGCACGCCGCCTATAAGCCCGTTCAGCGCCGCGATATACTCGCCGTCGCGCGAGTCGGCTTTCGGCTTAACGACCTTGCCGTCGAAATACTGTCTGCTCATGGCAAACGTTCTGCGGACGAGATTGCCGAGATCGTTTACGAGATCGTTATTGATCGCCGACAGCAAAAGTTCGTTGGTATAATTGCTGTCGTCGCCGAACGGAACGGACGAGAGCAGGTAGTATCTGAGCGCGTCCACGCCGTACCTGTCCGTGAGTATGAACGGATCGACGACGTTGCCTTTTGACTTGCTCATCTTGTCGCCGTCGAACATTATCCAACCGTGACCGTACACGCGTTTAGGCAGCGGGACTTCGAGCGCCATAAGTATCGCGGGCCACACTATCGCGTGGAACCGTACGATCTCTTTCGCCATAACGTGCATATCGCACGGCCAATATTTTTTATACTTTTCGTCGTTCTTGCCGCCGTAACCGAGCGCGGTCAGATAATTGGGCAAAGCGTCGATCCATACGTATATTACATGCTTGGGATCGAACGGTACTTTTATGCCCCAATCGAACGACGTGCGCGTTACGGCAAGATCGGTAAGTCCTTTGTCGATAAAGTTGTTTACCATTTCCTTGACGCGCGAATCGGGCTGCAAAAAGTCGGTTTCGGTGAGCAGTTTTTTTATCCTGTCCGCGTACTTGCTTATACGCAGGAAATAACATTCCTGTTTCTCGTCGCGAACGGGTCTGCCGCAGTCGGGGCATTTGCCGTTTACGAGCTGTGACGCCGTCCAGAACGATTCGCACGGTTCGCAATACTTGCCCGTGTACTCGGACTTATAAATATCGCCTTTCTCGTACAGCCGCGTAAATATATCCGCGACCGCCTTTTCGTGTTCCGGATCGGTAGTACGAATAAACCCGTCGTTGCTTATGTCCATGCGCGTCCATAACTTTTGTATGCGCTCGGCAAGCGAATCGACGAAAGCTTTGGGACTTACGCCCTTTTCTTCCGCCGCGCGCTGGACCTTTTGTCCGTGTTCGTCCGTACCGGTAAGATAGTACACGTCAAACCCGTCCATGCGCTTGAACCGCGCGATGGCGTCGCATGCGACAGTCGTATAACAATGCCCTATGTGCAAACTTCCGCTCGCATAATATATGGGCGTCGTGATGTAAAAAGGTTTCTTTTTCATGATCAACCGAATTATAAATTATTTTAACCGTCGAAAAACATCGATGATTCGACTGTAAAGTATGTTTTATTCCGAACGCAAAGCCACGACCGGATCGCGTTTCGATGCGCTGCGCGCAGGGAGCGTACCGGCAAGCAGCGTCAAGGCGACGCTTATACCGATCAGCAATAATGCGTGCCACCATGCGACCGAAACAAGCGCAGTAGTTATTACGCCGTCGGATATGCTTATGAATATACTGCTTAGCGGGAAAGACAGTATGAGCGTTACCAGCACGCCGATAAGTCCCGCCGCAAAACCGATTATTGCCGTTTCCGCTATGAACACACGCATTATATCCGTTTTTCTCGCGCCGACCGCACGAAGTACGCCGATCTCTTTTACGCGTTCCGCAACAGACGCGTATGTGATTATGCTTATCATGACCGACGAGACCAAGAGCGATATTGCCGCAAAAGCTATAAGCACGTACGAGATTATATCTATCATGTCGCTGACCGTGTCGGTGACGAGCGACGACGCGTCGAGCAGCATGACCTTGTGATCGCTGTCCTTGCCGACGTTGTACTTATCCGAATATGCGATCATGTCCGTCTTTTTGGCAAAACTGACGGGATAGAAATTCAATCCCGCGGGAGTATCTATCGCGCCCACGGCAAGCAGAGACTGTTCCGTCATGTCCGAGATCGTAAGATTGATCTTCATCATTTTGGAAGCCGTATACAGCCGCTGGAAAAACGGATCGTTTTCCATATCCATGCCGGCAAGCGATACGCCCTTGCCCGACTGGTCTATGACGCCTATAAGCGTATTCATCGTCTCGGTGACGGCGTCGCTCATGTAGCGTTTGGGATTTTCACGTTGCGCTTTTGCCACGTCGCTGTTCTTGCAATCTTCGAGCATGGCTTTGCCGAGTTCCGGCGTGTACACTATGCCGGACGAGAACAAAGCAAGCGCCGCCGATTCCTTTACGCGCATGACGCCGACGATCTTTATCGTCATATTGTTTTCGTTTTCGTAGAGCGCTTTGAGTTTATCTTTGTCCTGAGACGAGAACGATCTGTAAATGCCGTCGTCGTCCGCGGTGTACCACTGGTTGTTGCGGATTATCTTGAGTTCCTGACCGAGAAAGTCCTCGAACGTGGCATCGAAAGTTTGGTTATCGTATCCGTCCGGAAATTTGAGACCGAGACTTTTAAGCGTACTTTCATTGAGCGTATTGTCGTCGCCTATCACGAGCGCGACTTCGTTCGCGGCGGTAGGATATTTTCCGCCGAGAATATCGTATTGCGATTTAACATAATCGCTGTTGTTGAGCAGTTTTTGGAAAGGCGTCGAACTCGTACCCATCATGCTGCTCATACTGTTCTTCGCGGTACTTACAAAACCGTAGCCGTTCGACATATTCGCGCTCATTACGTGCAGCGTATAACCGTATTCGTAAGTAACGTCTATCGCCAGCCCCTCCGGCATTTTGGCGATGTGGTCGAGATATTCCTGCGTTATCCTATTATAATGGAAGGGCGCGGTCACCGTTTGCGGCTTGATGATTATTTTATTGCCGTCGGGGAATTTTTCCATTTTCGCAGACATGCCTTCCATACTTTCCATGGCGAGATCCATGTCGATAGTAAGGTTGGACGCCGTAACCGGATAATGCGCGAGCATGGACGTTTGCATGTCCGCTATGTAGCCGTTGAACCCGTTACTGAGCGCAAGCACCAGCGCAACGCCGATTATGCCTATCGAGCCGGCGATCGCCGTCGCGATTGTTCTGCCCTTCTTTGTTACAAGGTTGCGCCAGGACAGTCCGAACGCCGTAAACAACGACATCGACGTGCGTTTAAGCGCCGCGCGATTGGCTTTGGTTATCGCCTTTTGTTCGCGTTTTTGCTGTTTTTTCCTCTCTTTCTCTTCCGCATCGTTTTGTTTGTTCCGGTCTATATCGGTTTGTCGGTCGGATTCTATCCGTTCCTCCGACGCGATGGTATCGGGCTCTGCTTGCGATTCCATAGTCGCGGCGTTATCTTCCAATTCCACCGGCGCGGTGTCGCTCGTAACTTCGCCGTCGAGCATGGAAATTATGCGAGTGGAATACGTCTCGGCGAGCGATTGATTGTGCGTGACCATGATGACGAGCCGTTCTTTGGATATCTCTTTAAGTATCTCCATGACCGCGACGCTCGTATTGCTGTCGAGCGCGCCCGTCGGTTCGTCCGCCAGGATTATATCGGGATTGTTGACTATCGCGCGTGCGATCGCGACGCGCTGCATCTGCCCGCCGGACATTTGGTTGGGACGTTTCTTGATCTCGCTTTCGAGCCCGACCATTTTAAGCGCCTCTATCGCGCGAGAACGACGCTCGGCTTTTTTAATACCGGAGAGCGTCAGCGCCAGCTCGACGTTGCCGAGTACGGTCAAGTGCGGGATAAGATTGTACGATTGGAACACGAACCCGATTTTTTGATTGCGGTAAGCGTCCCAATCCGACGCTTTGAAAAACTTGGTCGATCTGCCGTTTATGATAAGATCGCCGTCGGTGTATCTGTCAAGACCGCCTATTATGTTTAAGAGCGTGGTCTTGCCGCAACCCGATTGACCGAGTATCGAAACCATCTCGTTTTTACGAAACGCAAGCGACACGCCCTTTAATGCGTGAACTTTATCGTTTCCTACGTCGTAGTCTTTTGTGATGTTTCTAAGTTCGAGCATAACACCATCCTGTTTTTGTCGTTTTATTCGATATATTATACACTTTATTTTAGCTTTTGTAAAGAATATGACGGGCAGTATCGGCGATACGTATGCGATTTTAAGCGACCGCGATAGACGGACTATTTTTCGCGACGATCCGTATCGCCCGTCACAACGAACAAACCTCGACGTCGATGCGCCGCGTAAAAGCGAGACGCCACGGCGCACGCATCACATATCGGTACACACATGCGCCGCCGAGTATGTATAAATATATGCGGACGCGCCATACTATTTGTACCGATAATAATTACGTTCCGGAGATAAAAATGGATATTAAACAAAAAATCAAATCCGCATGGAAAAAACTCACATCGTCAAAGCGCGGCGACAGCGAACTCGGCGCCGACGAGGTCATCGAAGAAGAGATCTTCCCGCGTTCCGAAAAGAAGTGCGGGAAAACAACCTCCAAAAAGCCCGCGAGCAAGCGCACGCGCCCCACTAACGGCAATTATCAAATGATAGACCCTTCCGACGATACCGCCGACGCAGGGAAAAGCTGATCCGATAGCAACGCCGTTTAAAAACGGCGGACGGATATACAATGCAATATTAAAATACAACATCGCTCCGCGACTTTGAACGTCTCGGAGCGATTTGTTTTACAGTGTATCATGCCGCTTGATCGATACGGGCATGTCTATTTTATTTCGTTGTTATAAAACGCGCACACTTTATCGAAACTCGGAATACTTTCCGCCGCGCCGCGTTCCGATACGGTAAGCGCCGCCGCGCGCGTCGCGAAAATACACGCCTCTTTGAACGAATACATTCCTACATGCGGATACATAAGCGCGAGCGCACCCACAAACGTGTCGCCTGCGCTTGTCGTATCGACGACTTTGGTCTTGATCGCGGGTATATGCGAAACGAGTTTGCCGCCGTCCGAGATCGCCGCACCGTCGCTGCCGAGCGTCAATACTACATATCTGACGCCGCGCGCATGGAATTCGTTCATTGCGGCTTTGCGGCTGTCCCAATCTCTGGGATTGATACCCGTCAGGATCTGCGTTTCGGTCTCGTTGGGAACGATGATATCCACATTGTAATAAAAATCGGGCGCAAGTTCCTTTGCCGGCGCGGGGTTGAGAATGGTAGTCATGCCTATCGCGCGAGCTTTACGCAATGCGTATGCCACGATATACAGCGGAACTTCGAGCTGACAGAGCAGTGTGTCGGACGGCTTGGCGTCCATCAGCGCCTCATCGACGTCGGTCTTGCTGAGTCCGAGATTGGCGCCGCTGTATACGATTATGCGATTATCTTTTCCCGTAAGCGTTATAAACGCCATTCCCGTGCTTTTGTTTACTCTGCGCACAAATTCGGTATCGACGCCGTAATCGTGAAGCTTGTCTATAAGTTCGGTCCCGACCGCGTCCTTACCGACTTGTCCTATCATTTTGACGGCGGAACGTTTCTTTTTTTCTGACGACGACGCGAGCTTGGCGATCGCGACCGCCTGATTTGCGCCCTTGCCGCCCAAGCCCATACGGCACCCGTCGGCGAGTAGCGTCTCGCCTTTTTTAGGCATACGTTCTATCTCGAGCGATATATCGTTATTGATACTTCCCAAAACGTAGATCATAAGCTGCTTCCTCCTTCGAGAGTCTGTTCCGGCTCTTCGCTTTCGGAATCGACGCCGCCCGTCGGCGCGTCGGGCATAGGCGCTATCAAACTGTTGCCGCTGTGTTTGCGCTCATGCGAGCGGCGTTTTTGTTCGTCCGCGATTTTTTCCATAGCCTCGCGCTGAGAACCGGACGGAGATTTTATCGAGAATGCGATGTTTGTCAAGTGATCGGCAATACGCTCGAGCGCGCTTATCGCCGAATAGAAATGCGTGCCGCTCTCCACGTTGCATCCGCCGGCATTGAGCCGTGCTATATGATTGTTGCCGAGCAATCGCTTGGTCATGTCGATCTCCTGCTCGCGTTCGGCAAAACCGTTGAGCCGCGATACGTCGCCGTTTTCGAATATGTACATCGCCTCATCGAACATCGCCATTACCTTGTCGTACATGTCCTCGAGTTCGTCGATCGCATCGGCCGTGAACTTGATGTCGCCGGCTTTCATCTCTTCCGCGTTCTCGGTGAAATTTTCGGCGTGATCCGCAATGCGTTCGATATCGCTTACTACGTGATGGAGCGAGCCTATAAACTTTTCGTCTACGCGCGTAAGCGACAGCGACGAAAGCTTTATAAGGTATTTTGTCACGCCTTTATTGATAAAGTTGATCCTGTTCTCGTCGCGTTCGACTTTTTCGCGTTCGGACAAGTCTTGCGTAAGCAAAGCGATCATCGCGCGTTTTAAATTGGTCTTTGCCATTGTCGCCATGTGATCGACTTCGCGCTTGACCTGCGCGACAGCGATCGGCGGCGTCTGTAAAAACCTGTCGTCGATAAAGTACATATGCGGCGCTTCGTCGTCGCCGCCGCGCTTTTCTCGGACGAGCGCGGACGCAAGCCGAGTCAGCGGTTTTATAAAAGGAACAAGCACCAGCGTCGTCACGACGTTGAATATGACGTGGAAAAGCGCGACCTGCATTTGCATGTTGCCGGACAGCTTGCCGAGCAGCCATACCATATCGTCCTTGAATATCCAAATAAATATCGTGAACAGCGTCGTGCCTATAACGTTGAACAATAAGTGAATTACCGCCGTGCGCTTGGCGTTGGTACTCGCGCCGAGCGACGCTATCATTGCGGTGACGCACGTGCCGATATTGGTGCCGAGTATAACAAACAGGGCGCTGCTCATCGGTATTATAGGCGCGCCTATGGCTTGCCCGCCGACAAGCGTAGGCGCGGCCATCGTCACGACGAGCGCGGTCATTGCCGCGGAAGATTGAAACAGCGCCGTGCAGACAAGCCCGATAAGTATCAACAACAGCGGGAAATCGACGGTCTCGAAAACGCTTTGCAAGGCGCCTGCGATCGTCTCGTTTTTAACGGCGTCGCTCATAAGCCCGAGACCTACGAACATAAGTCCGAGACCGGCGACGGCAGACCCGACTTTTTTTACCGTGTCGTTATGGAAAAACATCGTCATCGCGACGCCGATAAATGTCAGTACTGCGAAAAACGTGCTTATACTGAATCCCGACAGTGCGACGATAATACCGGTAAGCGTAGTACCGATGTTAGCGCCCATTATTATTGAAGTAGCTTGAAACAGAGTCATCAGTCCGGCATTGACAAAACCTATGACCATGACGGTAGTCGCCGCCGACGAATTGACAAGCACCGTCGTGAGCGCGCCCACGCCTATACCGGCAAATCTGTTGTTGCTGATCTTACCGAAAAGCTTGCGCATGCCCTTGCCGGCGCTGCGTTCCAATCCCTCGCTGAGCATTTTCATGCCTATCATGAGCGCGCCCAGCCCGGCTATTAGTTGTAAAACACTTTTTGCGACGTCCAAACCGATAATACCCTATTATAGAATATACATACAGTATACGACAAGTTTCGCGCATTGTCAAGCAATGCCGATATACTCGCAAGAGACTACCGGAATAAAGGTTTTATTATAAAGAACGCAACCGTGACATACTGTCTCATATATTAACTAAACATTGTACGTAAAATCTGTTATCTCACAATTTATGAATTTACCTTTTTTATACGTAAAATTCCACCCGCATATACCGGGCAAACCATATTTCGATGAATCGGGTATATTATAATCTTCGCTCATTGATAAATCGATTAAACATTTTGATACATTACAGTTCTCAATCGTACCGCCGTTGTTTATCCCTACAATGGCGCCTACACATAAGTAATCGGGATAAGTTACTTCATTCCAACCCGATGATTGAGGTTGATGTTTTGCTTTCCCGCTAATTACTATTTTAATATTTTCCACAGTTAAATTCCTGATCGTTCCTTCACATACCCCAAATAATCCGCCCGTATACCAATATGTTGAAGAAGAACCGGATTTCACGATTTCACTCGAATCAGAAACACATGTAATTGAAACATTGCTGATGACATATCCATTACCGTCAAATACAATATTCTGCGGTAAATAATCAATCTGTTTAAAGTCTTTATTTTCGAAATCTATATCATTCGTAAGTTGATAACAATTTGCAACCGGCATATTTTCGAGCGCTTCAAAATCATAAATGCTACCGATATATATAGTACCCGTACTCAATGTAATAAGTCTAATAGCCATCATTACCAAACCGATAATATTATATAAAATAACAACAGTTAATTTTTTCTTACTGTCTTCCAACATACCGAATTTACTATAACTGACCATTGCAATCAAACATATTGAAATCGGGATAGCTATATAAAGACCTATGATCCATCCATAATGTATATTGTGAAATACTATCGCAGGATTTACAAAGGAAAGTATCATTATAATCGCCATAAATGTACTAGGCAATAAATATAAAATCCATTGCATCGAATCGAGCAATTTTTTTCTAACGGATCTTTTATGAGCGACTTTTGCCGCGATCGCAGCATTCTCGCTCTCTATTTTTTCTCTTCTTTTTCTTTCTTCTATTTCTATTTCCTGCTTTGCAAGATACTCTCGTTTAAGTTTTTGTTGATTTTCTCTTCTCTCTTTTTCTTGTTGTGCTTTGATTTCTTTTTCAAGTCTAAGTTGAGCCATACGTTGTTCTTTAATCACTTTTTCTTTTCTTAACTCATTAACCAACTCTATGTATTTATTCTGATTTCCGACATTTTTTTCGGCATATACTTCAACAGCTTTTGCAAAATCTTCATTGTCATATAGAGTATCGCTCACATCGATAAGATCCGATGACGAAGATGCTCTATAAGTAATAAAAACTCTATTAAAATATGCATGATCGTCCAACTTGTCTGCGGCAATTATCATATCATTATATTTATTCGCAAGTGCAAACATCCTATATTCAATGAATTTATCTACTACACGATACAAACATTGTAAATAAATATCTTGACGTGTATCCGGTATCAATGAAAACAAAAAGTCGAGCCATTCAAATTTTAATCCTTGATTGCCCACTGCTTTAATACTAATATTAAACAATTGTCCGGAAGCCAACTCATTAAATCCAAATGCATATAATTCGTTTTCGATATTCACATAATTATCGTTTATCGATAAATATGCCAGCATTTTTTCATCTTCAACCAAATCATTTTTTATAATAAACGCATACCATAATGCTTTTTGATTCGCAGGATCGAATTCCAATACTTTTAAGTAATATGTCAAAGATACATTTATTCGCCCATCTCTAAAAAGCTTATCGGCGAATTCGCTATTCATTTTAATATATAATTCCGTTTTATCTACGGTTTTAATGATCGCATCAAATATCGCAATCGGATCATCTATTGCTGTTCCCTGCATTATACTTTCATACATCAATTCGGTTAGTGTCGCGATTTCATCATCTTTACTATCCGGCAACGATATATATTCATTATAGATATATATTTTTTTATCTTGCTTTGCTCGTTCAAACAGAGCGAAATAATATGTACCCTTTAATTCACTTCCGGCTGTTGCGATTGCAGATTCCAAATATTCGAAATTATCTATTTCTTTTTTTGCATTTATAAATTCATATATATTTTTGCATTTATTTACAGCAAGAAATTTATACCAATGTGCGTCACTACACGAATTATTTGACATCAGTACAGATGAACACCTTGATATGGCAACATCAAAATCGCCGCTATCGAGCAAAGCCTTTATAATGTTCAATTGGGCTTGTTCGGATACGGATAATTCCGATTGCATGTATTTTTCAAATACTCTCTTTTTTATTTGAGATTTTGCCAATACTTTTTTTACATATTCTTTATTGTCGTATGTCTTTCTGGCGATCTGAACGGTTTGCGATTTGGCGCCGTAATGCCGCGCGACGAAATCTTCTATTTTGCTATATGCGTCCGGTTTGCCGAGACATACGCCCTGCAATCTGCCGCTGCGTCCCGGCAGGCGCTCTATCGGATCGTCGAAAAAGCCGATGGTGATACTATCTATTTCTTTTACTTCGTCGTTTATAAGCTCGATAAACCTTGTGTATTCGTTTTTCACCCAAGGCGTTTGCAAATAACTTTCGTTACCGCACAGAACGATCATGCACGGCGCGGTATATAAAG
>CAJUQF010000036.1 GCA_910588315.1 uncultured Christensenellaceae bacterium
GAGTAATGGCAGGCAAGGGTCTGCCTGCCCTACAAAGTACACAATTAACGGCATTGATTGTAACAAAGATTTCTCCGCTCCGCTAACGCTCCTGTCGAAAAGCCTATATATTTACTTGTCATTTCGAGCTTGTCGAGAAATCTAATAAATAATATCACATATCGAAATTCGATTCGAGGATATATAAAAATATCGTGCCGAGAAATGCGATAACGTCGTCCGGTTTTTTACTGTGCGGCATGAACAAATCGTCCGGGCTGTAATACTTATTGAAAGTTTCGTCTATTGCCGGGTCGAGATCGTCGACGGTGCGGCGTAAATCGGTCAGCACGTTTGCTGTACTCGTATTTTCCGATCGTGCAATTATCTCGCACGCGCCGGCGACATCGGGTACGCCGCGCGATATCAAAATGACGGCGCCGCGCAGTCTTTTGTAGCTTGTCGACGACTTGTCTATATCGAGCCTGTACAAGAACAGATCGGCGAGCCGACGCAATAACGTATCGTTTAAAAATTCGTAGTAGTTTTGCGACATTATATAAGTTTATTCGGCGCCGTCATCATCGGCATCGCCGCTGTTGCCGTCCGTATCGCGGTCGCGCAGTTTGACTTTGTTTACGACGTCGCGGCGAATGTCGTCGCTCATGGCTGCGTAATGTTTGCGCGTCGTATTAACGTCCTTGTGACCGAGAACGTCCGCTACGACAAAGATGTCGTGTGTTTCGTGGTACAGATTGGTCCCGTACGTGCTGCGCAGTTTGTGCGGAGTGATCTTTTTGAACGGGGTAGTGACTTTGGCGTACTTCTTGACCATGAGCTGCACGGCGCGCGGCGTCATGCGGCCGCCCTTGCCGGAGATGAACAGCGCGTCGCGGTCGTAAACGCGTTTGCCGAACGGCGTGTTGTCCGTGATCTGATCGTCCAGCCAATCGATATACCGTCTGAGCGCGTCCGCCACTTCGTCGGAGAAATACAGTACGGACGTGTTGCCGCCCTTGCGCGTGACCACAAAACTGTTGTCGTCGAAATTTATATCGTTGCGGTTGAGTCCGACGCATTCGCTTATACGAATACCGGTACCCAAAAACAGCGACAGCATAGCTTCGTCGCGTATCGCCGTCGCGTCGTGGAACGCCTTTTGTCTGCCGCGAAGATTGTCGCCGTTCTCCGCCTCGTCGAGAATGTCCACGACCTCGTTGACGTCCAGACGGATTATCGGTTTTTGATGTATCTTGGGCGTATCCACCTTTGTCATAACGTCGAACTCGAGCTTTTCGCGCTTGTAGAAATACTTGAACATGGCGCGCAGCGACGAGACCTTGCGCTCTTTTGCGTGTTCCTTGCACGCGTGTTTTTTGCCGTCGATGGAATATGCCGACAGGTAATCGATAAACGATTCGATATCGGTAGGGGTAAGCCGCGCGAGATGTTCGACCGTAAGGTCGATGATCATTACGTCGCGGAACTTCTTTTTAACGAGATAATCGCAAAAGACCCGAATATCACGCAGATATCCGAGCCTTGTAAGCGGCATTGTTCGCATCGATATACCGACGTTGAACTCCCGCGCGAATTCGGGCAGAGTGTCGAGAACGGCGTCTATCGCTTGCAATGTTTTTTCGTTTCTTTCTTCGAAGTAAGCGCTCATCGTAAATGCGGATCGTTATTCTCTGTAATCCGCGTAGTTGCCCGATTTTAAAAGATTCATAAATATCATTTGACTTATCGGTATGAATATCGCGTACGCGCAGGGGAGAACGAGCGACGGAATGTAGTCTGCCGAGAATCCGACGGGCATGCCCCAAATAAGGTTGAGACAGTATACGATAACGGCGACTTGGATCATGATCACCGTGCGTATTATCATAGAAACTTTGTAATTAACGTTGATACGCTTGCGCTTGTCCGGATTGGTCGCGTACGCCGTGACCGCGCACAGTATCATCGCGACGGGCAGCAGCCCTGCGAAAATATATAAAATATAATCGTATTTCATTCTGATGCCGCAGCCCCAAACGAAAGTCACAAACAGAATGAGTCCGACTGCAAACATCGCCGCACACAGCACCGTGTAGTGCATGAGCCACAGACGGTTGGAAAAATAATAGTTGTTTTTGGCGTATTCCTTGGCGGAATCGTTATGATTTCGTATCTTGACGTCGTTGCCGAGTTCGCGAACGGCTTGCTCGACTTTACCGAGCGCGCCGTATTCGTTGCGTTCGGCTGCGGCGGTCGCCGCCTGCTCTACGGTCTGCGCGCTTTGCACGTCGTTATCGGCAGTGCGGATATCCGGTGTCGCGACTTCGAATCTGTCGACGAGATCGCCGAGTACGGTCTGATATTCGCGTCGCGCCTCGCTTTCTTCGTCCGCGGTGTATATAGTTGCGGGCGGTGCGGGCGGAACGGTATTTGCTATCTGTTTGCTCGCGGTCTGAGCGACGGGCGCGGGACGTACGGGTACCGGTTCCGCCGCGACAGGCTTGACGGGTGCGGGCGGGGGAGCGGTGTACGTTACCGGCGGTGCGCTCTGCACGACTTCGCGTTTTTCACTTTCGACGGACTCGGATTTTTTATGCGCGTCGAAATAACTCTCTCCGGTCTCGGCGGCGTAGTATCTGTCTATGATCTCTCGCGGATCGAGCGCGGCGCGCGCGGATCCTTGTTCGATCTCGTTTTGTTCTGCGGGGTTTACCGGCTGTTTGTCGGGTGTGAACGTGTTTTCGTCGGGTACGGGTAGAGGCTCGACAAGTCCGTCGTCGCTCGTTTCGGGTTCCGTTTCGTATACGGTCTGCGCGTCTGTCGCGTCGGTTATTTCCGGTTCTTCTTTATCGATTACGTGACGATCTTCCTGTTTTTTGGGCTTGCGTACCGGCTTGCGCTTGGGCAGGGCATAGCCCTCTTCTTCGACGTCCGAATAATCGTCTTGCGGCTGAATGTATACGCCGGGTTCGCCGCCCGTAATAAGTTCGCCGAACAACGCGTTTGCGCGTTCGAACTCGCTCTTGTATTTTAAGAAAACTTCCTTGCCGCTGTCGGTAAGCGAATAATATTTGCGTCTGCCGCCGTCGGATTCGGACGAATCCCAATATGACGATATAAAGCCCTGCTTTTCGAGCCTTTTAAGGCAAGCGTAAACGGTGGGTTGTTTGATCTCCCACTGTCCGTCGCCGCGCGAATTGATCTGCTTTATCAAATCATATCCGTAACGGTCGCCTTCGTACAATACCTTTAATATTATGGTATCTACATTTCCGCGAATCAAATCGCTTTCAGCCATATACACCTACCTATGTATGCGGTGCTAACCAACGGAATCGACACCGTGCAATACAATTATACAATACAAATCGGCTTATGTCAATGTTTTTTTGCGAATTGAATGACAAAATACGGTATACCGACGCGAAAATAAGCGGCTTATTTGGTGGTCTGTGTCGAAACGTCATGCGCCGTCTCGCAGCAAATCGGCTTGTATCGCAACGCTTGCAACCGGCATATCACGATAGCGGACGGGTCCGACATTCGTTTTAAACGCTTTTGACATATTATAAAATCTATTTTTGCCGACATATTTCCACTTTTTGCCTTAAATGTATTGACAAATTATGAACAAATTGTTAATATTATTATGTATATCCATTAAATTATGAACAAATTGTTAACAAGTCGAAAGAGGTGCGTGTATGGGACACCAAGAAAATAATACATATAAAAGACATGGAATATGGCGCAGGGCAGTATTGCTCGCGGCGGCACTTGTTACGGCATTAGCCGTAGCGGTGACGTTTGTATTGTGCTACGACGGCTCGAAGCCGATAGTATCCGATGCTTCGGTCGACAGCGGCATACATACGTCGGCGACATATACAAATAAGACAGGCGATTTGACCGGGCAAATACTAAATAACGATATACTCGAATATTCGGCAGGTACTTATTACAGTGTACAACTTCCGATGGGTACATATAAATTGGAAGTGTGGGGCGCAAAGGGCGGCAACGGAACCAGCAGCGTTGCGGGCGGCAACGGCGGTTATTCGTACGGAACATATCAGGTTACAGCCGCAAAACAACAGATATACATATACGTCGGCGGTATGGGTGTCAACGGCGACAGCACATCGAGTTCGTCTCATGCCGGCGGATATAACGGCGGCGGCACGAGTTTGTATAACGGTGCGTCCGGCGGCGGTGCAACTCATATCGCTACTGCAAGCGGTCTTTTGAGTTCGCTTTCCGGTAATACGGGTGCTATTCTTATTGTTGCCGGTGGCGGTGGCGGCGCTCAGGCAAAAGCCGGCGGGCCCGGCGGCGGCGGCAATACCAACGGCGGAGCATGTCCGGCTACTTCTTACGGTTCCGGTGGTTGCGGCGGCGGTACCGGCGGCCCGCACGGAGCGCCCAACAACAGTCACAATACAACTACAAACGCCGGTTCGTTCGGTCAGGGCGGTGCAGCCTCTAAGGGCGGCGACGGTAACTGCGGCGGCGGTGGCGGCGGCGGTTATTACGGCGGTTGCGGCGTTACGACCGACGGTTCGGTCTATGACGATAAGGGCGGCGGCGGCGGTTCCGGTTATGTTAAAAATACTTTGACAACGCCAGGCGGCTCGAATGGAAGCAGAGCGGCGGCAGGACTTGCTCGAATTACGGCTTTAAACGTAAATAGCCCTCCTACGCCTGTAGCTAACGTTTCCAAAACGGTAAATGCACGTGGTATCGCGAGTTCCGTAAAGGTGACTTCGTCTGAGCTTGCGACCGATCCAGAAGGCACGGCGGTATATTTCAGTAACGGTACATCGGGCAACTATGACGATATGACTCAAACCGCCAATACCGGATTGTTCTATACCTCGGCATGTACGTCGGCAGTATCTGCAAGTAAATATTTTACTTGGACATGGCAAAGTAAGCAGCAGTTGACGCTTACCGGAGTCGTTCAATTCCCGCGCGCCGGTGTCGACGGCGCTACCGCGAGCGGTAATAATGTAATAATTACCTTATATACAAAGGTAAGAGATAGTTTCGGTTCGACTGCCAATCGCGGTATAAATACCGTGTCGTTTAAAGTGACGGTCACGGCAAGTACCGTTTCGCTAAATACAGGTGTTGTTTCCGGTGCGAGTAATGTGGGGACGTCCGCAAACATCGCCGCGCCCGACAATCCGGCAGACGCTACGGGAATATATAATCCAAACGGACCAAATATTCAAACGATATTTATCAAACAGCCGTTGGTAGTAGGATATGACTATACTACTATAACTGCGGCAAGCCTTGTTTCCGGCTCGTCGATAACGACTAATCATGATATTGCGCTTATTTCCATAGACAATACCGCTAATATTACCGGTGCGTCGCGCAAATATATGGTAAAAGAAGTTGACGCGGGTACAAATAAAATAACGGCGTACAATACGAGCAAGACGCTTATTTCAAATGCGTATTCGCAATTGACTTTGCATTGTCTGTCTCCGGACCCGAATTACCAGGTTTTGCCGATAACGGTATATGTTGTTGAAAAAACGACGGCTTACGGTTCATCGTATAACAATACGGTGCCCAATATCGCCGCGATACCGTTGCAGATAGTTTTCAAGATGGAAAACACCCGTCCTATATTGAAGAGCGGGCAGAGCAACGTTGTTAACCTGAATGTGGGGCAAACCGCATCGCTCGAACTTAATACTTACTTCTACGACGAGGACGCGAAGGATACGGGGATAAACGCCTCCACGCATACGATCACGGAAGTGATATTGCCCACGCACGAGTTTGTTCTCATCAACAAGCAAAAGACGGTAATAGCGCCCGCCGCGCCCAATAATGCTTACTACAATTTGGGATATACCGCAGGCACTACCGAAGGCGGCACGCCGTTTACGTCCACCGCGCAAAACGCGTCGATACCGACGGGATTTGCAGGCAAAGAGAATATCGTCTATAACGCCACTGCGCCGTTCGCGGGAACTTCGCGCGAACAGGCGTTTATGAGCTTTACATATTCGGGTGCGACGCTCACCGTTACGGGACTCAGATCGAGTTTTTCGCAATACACGTCATCGAGAGCAAACACCGCGCCCGGACATTTCTATTTATTATTGCATATAAGAGACCAGCGCGAGGTCGCCGATAACGGTATTTGGCTGCCGCTGGCTTTCACCGTCGGCAAAGAACCCGATAATACTTCGCATGCGCCGGTCGATACGGGTACCGATCCGTCGTCGTCCGTAACCGGTCAGGCAAAGACAAACGCATATCCGGTAGCGTCCGGTGTCGCTAACGATACATTTTATTTCGCGCCGATGGCGGTAAGCACTTCCGGCATGAACGTGATTTAAACGATTGCGGCATAGACTATCCGGGCGGCGGTAAGCTCAACGAGATGTTGTGTATTGCCGACACGACGGACGCTTATTTGTCTGCGATCGTAAAGAGCGTTACGAGCGACGACGCCATAACCGTAGGCGATTATTTTGCTACCGGCAGAGATACCGACGGCAGAGCGTATGCCGAGAACCAGTATTTCCGCGTACAGTTTATTGACGTCTATTATCCCATATCGTATTTTGCGACGGATACTTTCGGCGGCGGCAGGGTGATAGTCGGGAGCGGTACGCCGAGCGATTACGGGTTCAGATACGTAAATCTTTCCGAAGGCTCGTTCGGCGGTAACGATTATTATGTGGGTAAGGGCTTGCAGATAACGCTCAAGTCCGCTACCATGAACAGGTATTTCTATGCGACGGTCGGTATAACGGATAGCGTCGGGAAACCGATCGCGGGCGAAGTCGGCGGCGCACGGATCGCCATTCGTGTCGCGAATACCGGTCCCGCCGCATACAAGTCGAGCGACGGCAAGGTCGTAACTTACGGCAACAGCGCCATTTCCAATGCGTACAGCACTTACGAATACGATCCCGACAACGCCGATCTCACGGCGCGCGTCAATACGCCGACCGTGACTTATAAGATACCGCTCGGCGCGTCCGTGATCATCACGCCGTACGATTTTGCTTACGATACTCAGCTCAGCGACGCATTGAGAGCGTCGAGTGTCGCAATGCCGTCAAACGGTTTTACTCTCAACGGATTTTCCGGCAGTTATTCGGCGACGGACGGCGCGTTCAAGATCGGCACGGAACCCGGTAACGGCGAAGAATCGTTTACAGGTATGTTCGACGTGCAATACGGTACCGGCGATTATCTCCAAGCCGTGACGCGCGCGCTCAATGCCGCTAACCGCACAAATACCGTCGGCGCGGTAAGTAACGTAGCCAACGGTACGGATTTCGGTGTTAAAATAGATGAAAATCAACCGGTATACAACGACAGACTGTTCTTTGCGCGCAGTACGCTGTCTACCGACGCATTCACGTTCAATCCTACAAGCTTTAATAATTTTGCCGTGTCGAGTTCCAACGGCGCGGGCTTTATTACGCAGTCTTACGGCAGCAAGATCGTGGCGGGCGGTATGCCGTATGCCGTCGATTTTATGAAAGTGACGGCTATCCAGCGCACAACGTCGCCTGCGATAATCAATCTTACCGTGTGCGATCGTTACGGCGATTCCATAGACGGTTCGGGCAGTTTTGTCGTTCGCGTAGTGATAGAAGTAGTCAATACCAAGCCGCATATCGCCAATCCTTCGTATTATAAGGAACTTGCCGCGGCGCCTGTAACGTCCGGAGACGAGGTGATCACGGAAAAGACGTTCATCTTCTCGCCTAACGGAAACGCAGGCAATAAAGGGCTTATGGCGGACCATGACGGCGACGTTCCCGAGTTTGTTACCATACGCGGCGCGCTCGTTGCCAATACGAGAGCCATAGCCGATATAATAAACATCGAATCGTTCGACGAGGTTTTGGTCGAACATCCGGAGTATTTTACCGATAAAGACGGCAATCCGCTCACGGATTATATGACCGCTACCGTTGCGTCGAGCAAAGAGCTTGTTGTCACTGCGCTAAGCTCGACGAAAGCGATAGAGACGGGCGTGTTCGTTTATTTCTTCGTAAACGACCGTAACGGCGGCATTTCGGTAGGTTATGTTCAGATCGAAGTCATAAATACCGCGCCGCGGCTCAATACGTCCGACGTAGACGGTTTCGACGCCGAAAATCCGCTGTGGTCCATAATATCCACAAGCGAGACCGATATCCAGCGCGACCGTTATATAGTCGGTGCGGAATCTACCAAAGCATTGGTCAAGAGCAAGCTTGCGCCTACGGCTATCGACGACGATATCAAGCTTTTGGCTACAGACGACGATACCAGACAGGCGAAAGTCGTGCTGTCGCAGTGTCAGGTCGACAGTACGGAAGGTCACAGATATATAAATCTCGATATGTCCGCGCTTGCCGGCGATGATACTTTAAAGCGTAGCGCGTTCGAGCGCGCCGTGCCGAGCGTCAAGACTTCGGGTCAGTCCGACTTTACGGGTGCGCCCGCAGCGGTCGTAGTGTTTACTCGTTCTGCGAGCGGGACCACTCCCGGTGCGCCGGTAGCTAACTATAGGTCCGAACTTATGTTCTATGTCGGCGGCGATCATTGGCTGACGCGTACTCAACTTATAGACGCGCTTGTTTCGACATACGACGGGAATATGGCGTCGATCGACGATTATTTCGATGCCGAAGGACGATTTATCGTTTCCGATTGGGCATTGGTGCTTGGATCGCCTGCGGGCTACGAAGCGGGCGAGCAGTGCGGCATAAGACTGTCGGTGCGCGATCAAGCGGAACTCGGCGGCGACGACGCAGGTAAAAAGACCGGTTACAATAGCAATCGCGATAAGAAAACGGATGACGTTCTCGACAACAGGGTAACCGTCGACGGTCGTTTGTCCGTAACGGTGTATCAGTTCATTTCGCAGACCGGTTTGATGTCGATAAACGATTTCCTCGGCAAGAACGACAGTTATTATACCGTCGAATACAACGGCAAGAATTACGTTCCCACTTACGACGGACTCACCGACAGCGTGTACGGCGCCGACGATAATACCGCCGCAATCAAGTTCGAAGAGCGCGGCAGCGACCGCTATCTCGTTTATCCCGGCGATGCAGGATATGCCGCGGCTAACGTTATAAAGACCAGAACAAACGACTCCGGCGCCGCTATTGCGGACGGCACAAAGGCAGGCACGAATGCAGGTGTCGAGTATACGGCGGGAACGAGAGTAAACGGCGCGTTTACGTATAGCGACGTCATCGAGATACCGTCCGAAACCGTAAAAACGTTCTCGGCCGACAACGAACATCCGGAGTATGCTCCGGTATATGTTCCCATGAGTTATTTCGGACTCATGCAGACGCTTGCTACCGCTGCGTCGGAAAACGATCAAGGCACGCCCGTAGGTACGGTTTTGTATTCCGAAGAGTTTGTCGGTTACGATATGGGTAATTACGACACGATCCTCAGTCTGGGCGATATAACCAAAATAGCATCCGCGATAACGGTTTCCGACGGCAACAGGAATTGGAGCGGTGCGGAACTCAACGAAAACCCGTATATCGACGTGTCGGCATTCTATTACAAAGGCGGCAGCGATAACAGCGAGCATTTGTTTATTGCCGACGGCAACAGCGGGTACAGCAGACCGTATTACAACAACCGTCTCGCCGTGCGTACGGTCGATAAAGACGGCAAGCTTTACGGCTATGAAAAAGTGGAAGGCAACCGCGCCAATTTCATCGGCGACGGCGAACTCATGTATCTTGCCGAACAGGCGCAAAAGCTTACCGAGCATAATTTCGGACTGAGATTTACAAAGAAGCACGAGCGCACGGGTGTAAATAATCTTACGCTTACCATAAATCTCGCCAAATCGCGCGGAAACAAGAACGTTGCGCCCGATGTAAATGCAGGTGAGACCGAAGCGGACGTTAAGCGTACCGTTACCGTCAAAATTCATATTCAAAACTCGGCGGTCGACCTGTACGACGCGCCCGTAAACAGCAGCGACAGCGCTGTCAAGTTCGACGGCAATACTTATTACGTCGACGTCGAAATGAGTTCCAGCGATTCGGCTACTTTCGCGCTTTCGAGAAAGTCCAAAAAGGACAACAGCGTGGAAACGCTCGCCGGTTATGCTTCGGCAGTGAAGATCCCGTATTTCGACGACGATTACTCGTCCGAAACTTACCGCGACTACGCTTATTTTGCGAGCGACTCGCTTAATCAGCTCGACAGGTGGAATATCGGCGAGCAGGCTTACAAGCGTGCGACCGCGCTCGACGACAGTGGCAGACTGATAAATACGGCTAAGCTTGACACGCTCGTATCGGAGCAGTTAAGTCAATCCAAAGCGCAAAAATCGGTCGCGCACTATTTCGGCAAGACGAACGTTGCCGATCTGGACACCGTCGAGAATAATTACAAACCCAACAAAGGCATATATGGAAGCGCGTATGCCGGATACAGCAGTTATTTTAACGCGTCGATCATCAACGACGGCAAGGTGCTTACGCTCATGCCGCTACGTAAAACCGAGATCAACGAGTTTGCATTGGTAGAGATCGTAGGCAGCAATCCCACGCCCAATGCCGTTATAGCGGCATATGCACAGCGCGGGCTTGTCGCCGAGTATGACGACGACGTGGATCTCGATACGCCGAGCAGCGCGGCTCTGCGCCCTTCGCGTGTTTACTATCCGCTTAAAACGCTCATTTACGACAGTTGCGGACTCGGCTGGTCGGACGGATCGTATGTCGCATTGGAAGTGCGCGTTACGATCGTCAACGGCGCGCCCACGCTTAAAAATGTCGGAACGCCCGTTACGGATTCCACGGGTGCGCACGGCAGAGAGTTTACGCTTAACCTTGCCGTCGGCAATTCCGTTACCGTAAACCTGTACGATATAGTTTCCGATCCGGATATTTTCACGGTAGGCGGCAACGGTCTTTATTCGCTTGCGACGCAGGTGCAGTTCAGGGACACTGCCGAAGGCATTGCGAGAGAAACCGGCGACTATCTCGATTCGCCGCTCAAACAAACTTTCCCGCCGTATAACCCCAACAATGTAACGCGTGTCGAGGTCGCGCCGGGCGAGTATAAGTATTACAGGAACGGCGGCGGTTTCTCGCAGCGCGGTTCGACCGATCGCGACGTTATAATGTGGATGGATCTCGATCGCAGTAGCACCGAGTCCAATCCCATTCCTGCGGGCAACAGTATATCGTTTACCGTCAATCGCAGAACGACTTCCACTTACAACGATGGACACGTAACGAACAATATTTCCATAAACGAGTACAGATTTACGGTACACTTTACCGACGGACAGGGTGAGTCTACGCAGTTCTTTACGTTTATTATCAACGTGACCAACCAGACACCGTCCATCACCGCCGTAAATCGTTCGTTTACGATGCGTGCGGGTGACGACCTTACCGTGCTTACGTCGTACTACGACGTGTTTAACGGTTCGTCGCGTAACATGCAGACGGCTTATTCGTACTCTTCGACGGCAAGCTCGATGCAATTGCGCGCGAGTGATCCGTCGTATATCAGCGGCAAGTCCGGCGACGGGCGTAACAACGAGACAGGCGACTCTTATTGGAAGTTCGGCGATATCACATCTTCGCGTGTCGGAGACGTGTTCTACGACAGCACTGCGCCCGAATACGCGGGACGCCGCAACTTGCATTTGGGTTACTATGCGCTCGGCGACGACGATACGCCGTGGCGGCTCAGGATAACGCATGTCGATGCCGCCGAAGATAATCATTTATGGATAGATACTCAAAATACTATATCGCTCAAAGAAGAGGGCGGCACGAGTAATAAAAATATCGCAATACATATCCGTGCGCTTACGGCATGCGTAAATCTTCCCGTTACCATTACCGTTTCGGACGGTGAAGGCGGCGTGACTACTTGTACGCTGTATTTCACCGTTATCAGTTCACCGCCGATCGCCATAGATTGCGGCAACGCTAACCAAAGCGTCAACCTTTGCGAAGGACTCGAGGGCGTTATGAGCAATAACGCGTATATCGACGGTACGTTCAGACTGTTCACAGTTCCCGGCAAAGACGGTATGTATAACATTGCAGGCGTCGGCAATCATTTGGCGAAAAGGGTCTATACGATCAATATGATCAATGTAGCGCTCGATCCCGACGGCAGCGCCGAAACAAATAACATGACGTTGTATCATGACGGTCAGTTTACAGTCAACGGCGAGCCGCTCGTTCTCGGCACCGATAACGTTTACAGTTCGGATTATTTCGACATAGAAACGATAAACGGCGGCAAAGCTTTCCGGCTTACGGCTACGGGTTATAACCCGGATACGTCTACCGGCTACGAGGAACTTAAATTCCGTATCGCCGACTACGGTAACAGCGATTACGACAATACGCTCGAGATAACTCTGCGCGTATATACGACGTATTCGGACGTACTCAATACGTCTGTCGGAGAAAAGACCGATCGTGAGTTCGACGCTTATCTCAAAGGTTCGGAAGTAGTTACCGTCAAGTCGTACGACGAGTATTACGTGCCGGAAACCGTTCCCGCGTCGCGCTTTGCGTTTATGAAACTCACTGACAATATCGGCAACGACGGCAATACCGCATCGCCGATATCCGATGCCGACGTCAAGAAAGTAAACGAAAAAGCATACTCCGCAAAACTTTACGCATTTATAAATTTCGACGATGATCACAATATCTCGGCGTTGCCGTCGTCCACTCTTTCCAGTATGTTCGACAGGAACGCAAGCGGAGTGTTCAAGCTGAACGGCGAAGATTATTCGCAGTTTATGATAGGCGGCGTGTCATTCGACGGTGATGAGATCGCGATCGCGGAGACGGCAAAATCCAGACTGGACGCCATAAAGCGATTCGTTACGTTCGGATTCGACGGCAGCGGCACATCTATCGTGTTTACCCCCGAGGCGTCGACGCTCGGTAATAAAAATATTTTGCTGTACGTCGAAGTCGAAAAATATATGGGCGTTCGTAGCGCATATATGCGTACCGACGCCGTATACAGCGCCGGCGCGCTGTTCAGGCTCGACGTCAGAGATTCCGCGCCTATAGCGGTCTCCGGCAGTCATGCCGAAAGCGGCAAAGCGGGCGATATCGTATCGTTTAAGATATTCGATTCGAACGATAAGTACAGCGGACTGTTTGTCGATTCGGACAACGGCGACTACGTTACCGTCGAACCGTTTACCGCCGAAACCTACGAAAGCGCTATGGTCGGCAACAACGGTATCGATTGGCGTGCGGACGGCGATACTCCGCGTGCGTTCGATATAACGATAAGCGAAAACAATACGCTCGATATCAAGATCAACAGGCGTATAGACTTTATCGAGAACGGGGTTTACAAACCGTCGGTTACTTTCCCTATAAGGATCATCGGCAAAGATAAAGTCGGTATGTCCGTCACGACGACCGTCGAACTTACGATTATGAACAGCGACATCACGGTGGGCGAGTCGACGTCCGACATCGATGACGAAACAGGCGTAGGCTATACTTTCGAGCGTTCGGAAGGTGGCGAGCACACTCTCGATGTAAGCGTAAGATTCAGCTATCCGTTAGATATCGATATATTCGATTTTGTGCGGGACGCCGACTATACGACGGCGGCTGCCGATACCGATTCTTATCGTTTTGTAAATGTGGGCAGCGATATCTCGCCGTATCCGTGCCTTATCGACGATGCGATCAAAGTCAAATGGTATCAAACAAACGACGACGGTTTGCCCAATGCCGACGTCAGTCAAGAGATAGCGACGGTTACGCCGCTCGGCGAACAAACGAAACGTACCGGTATCCGCATAGAGGCGTTTGCGTCAGTGCGCAGTCTTACGGCGACTATGTACATGCGTGTACTCGACCGTGCCGCAGATGCGTCGCAAAACGATGCCGGCGTTGTGATCCGCGTCAATATTACCGTTATGAACGACGCGCCGCGCACATTGCCCGGCATGGAAGCGCAAACTGTCTATATGATGGGCTCGGAAAAATCCGATCCTACCGGAATGTTGTTCTATATCGGTGATTTCGTAGAGGATCGAAATTCTTCGGACGTAGTGGGCGACGATAAGAGCGGTTCTTCCGATACATATCTTCGTATCTTCCGTCAGGGTACGTTACCGGTCAATCATTTGTATTCAACCGTGTACTCGCAAGTCAAGGAAGGTTCGGATGACGTTTCGGACGTCGATTCGACGATGCTGTTTATGGTGACGGTACCCGATCAGTTGGATGAGGCGCTTGTTCAGGCATACTGCGACGCACGCGGTCTCAAATACGATTACAAGGATCTTACCAATAAATACAAACAGTGGTTTGTCGTAACGCCGATCCGCGGATTCTTCGGCGACGGCGCGATAGACATTGCGGTATCCGACGGCGATCTCAGCACGCAGTACGATACTTTGACGACGACGTTCAGACTAAACGTGCATGTCATGTACGATGCGCGTGAAGCCGAGAATGCGATGACCGAACAAACGATCGCCTGCAGCAAATCGCAAACGTTGGATATAGCAACTTTGATGCCCGATCTCGACAATAAGCTCAATTACGATAACGGTGATCCGGACAGTACCAAGTTCAATCAGTCTAAGTATTATCAGATTACTTCCATAGCGTTCCAAGATCAAAACGACGCAAGCAAAGCGACGTTTACCAAGGTGGGCGATACGGCGACATGGACGCTTAAAGCCGGTAATCAAATAACGATAGACCCCATACGCGTAAATGTTCGTATAGCGCCTATCAGCGATCCGGATAATGCGGTATCCAAATTCTTCTGGCTCAATATCATTCCCAACCAAGCGCCGAAAATGCGCTATAGCGAGATAACGTTCCGTAAGAACCATAAAGACGAGCCGGATGCTCTCCGCGATCTTAACGGCAACGGCGTGATCAAGCTCCAGGCTTGGCAGTTATTTGACGATCCCGACGATCCGCAAGGCAATGCGTTGAGGCTTATCAGCGTAAAATCTCAGGTTCCGTCGCTTGTAAAGGCTTCACTCGAAAAGGATGAAACGGGCGAAAACCGATTCATAGTACTTAAATTCGTAGGGTGCGGCGAATCGGAGATCACCGTCGGAGTCACGGATGAGACCGGCAACGTAGTAAACCTGACGTTCCTTGCCCGAAACGACGATTTGCCGGAAGCAAGCCTTTGGGTACGGTTGTCCGCAAGTTTCGAAGCTCATAAAGTGATGTGGGCGGTTATCATAGGCTGTACGGTATTGATCATTCTGATCCTTATCATTATAATCGCCGTGATATGCAAACGCAAACGCGCAAGGGAAGAACTCGAGGCTCTGCTCGTTTCCGAAATGGAGATCGAAGAACAGATGCTCAAACTCGCAGGCGGACCTTCGCCGACCGATTATCACAGTTACGGTTATTTACAGCAGCCCGACGGTCTCGGCGCGCAGAGCATGCTCGAACCGGGTATGAACGATATAACCGATAACACGATGGGTGCGTTGCCCCCGTCGCCGAATGACGGTACGACCCCGCCCAACGGCGATCTGCCGCAATAACGCGATATTACAAAAAAACGCCGCATGACGATATGTCTGCGGCGTTTTTGCTGTCGATAGATATATATTGCTTTACTGTATTTCCATAGTGTCCGATACGACTTTACCGTTGGCTTTGTTGCTTAGACGCTTTATGTCGTCGATCGCGCCGGCAACGACCAAAAGATCGTCCTCGAGTAGTTTGCTGTCTCCGGTAGGCGACGTTATTATCTCGTCGCCGCGTTTTATGACAACGATGTTTACACGTTCCGTGTTGCGCAAGTTAAGCTCTATAAGAGTTTTATCAAGCCAGCGCTTCGGCGTGCGTATTTCCACCATGCGGAAACTGTCCGCAAGCGTCATGATCTCCACAACGTTCGGTTTAACCATCATTGCGGCAAGCCGTTCGCCCATAGCTTCTTCCGGAATAACTACCGAATCGGCGCCGATGCGTTCCAAAACCAATTTGTGGCGCACGTCGCTTGCTTTGGAAATAACTCTCGGTATACCCATTTGTTTGCACATAAGCGTAACGAAAATACTCGATTCTATATTCGACGCGATACAAACGATTGCGACGTCCATGTTGTTTATGCCGAGCCGTTCGAGATTGCGCTCGTCGGTCGCATCTGCGCACACCGCGTGAGTACAAAACGGCGCGATGTCGTTGACGCGCTCTTCATCCTTGTCGACGGCGAGAACTTCCGCGCCGTAATCATATAATGCTTTTGTGAGCGCCGCGCCGAATCTGCCGAGTCCGAAGACTACATATTGATTCTTTTTCATAAATTCTCCTTTATCTGATGAAGTAGGAAGATCGAAGGTGTTTGATTTTTAGTTTAACCTATCATTATGTTGGCAGGAGGGAATTTCAATCCCGATCTGTCTTGCTTGGCGAACATCAGCCCGATACTCAGAGGCCCGAGCCTGCCTATAAACATAACCACCGCAAGCACGTAAAGCGCCGCGTCGGTCAGCCCCGGTACGATACCCATAGACAGACCGGTTGTCGTAAACGCCGAGACCGTGTCGTACAATATATATCCGACGGGGGAAATGCCGTCCGTCGCGCCTATTATGGAAACTCCGGTTAGTATCAAGGCGCTGCCGAGCATCAATACCGCAACAGCTCTCAAACCCGTTTTAAAGCTTATACTGCGCATTCCGACTACTATTTCGTCTTTCCCGCGCAATCCGGCGACGCCCATGAGAACAAGTACGGCGAAAGTTGTTGTTTTTATCCCGCCGCCGGTCGAACACGGCGACGAGCCGATAAACATTATGACCGTGGACATGACCGCGCCGGCAGCAGACAGCTTGGTCTGATCGAGCGACGAATATCCCGCAGTCGAGCTTGCCGTAACGGATTGGAACATGCTGTTCAGTAATTTTTCGCCTACGTTCATGCCTGCGGTATCGGGGGAAGAAAATTCCGATGCAAAGAAAAACAATGTGCCGAACGTCATGATGGACAGCGATACGATCAATACTGCCTTTGTGTGGAATCTGTACCGCTTATAACGAAATTTGCATTTGAGAATGTCATCGATGACGGGGAAACCGAATGCTCCGAGTATGGCTATAAATGCCACTATCGTAATTATCCCGTAATTGCCGTTGTAGTCGGTGAGAGATCCGTACTCGTTGCCGACCCGACCCAAAATGTCGAATCCCGCATTGCAGAACGCGGATACGGAAGTGAACAGCGCCTGCCATACGCCTATCGCACCGTTTTTTACGCAAAAGAACGGCGTAAGCAGTCCCATGCCCGCAACTTCTATTATCAAAGTCATAATGATGATATTGCGAACGAGCCGTACAACGCCTTTTATCTGATCCTGACCGAGCGCTTCCTGTATTGCGATACGATCTTTGAGCGTTATACGCTTTCTTATTATAATGAAAACGAAAGTGGCGATCGTCATAAATCCGAGTCCGCCGAATTGTATGAGTATAAGCAATATCGCTTGTCCGAATCCTGTGAACGACATAGCTGTCGGCGTGACGACGAGACCCGTGCCGCAAACACCGTTCATCGCCCAGAACACGGCGTGAGTAAAGCCCATCCATTTGCCGTCGGTATTGGAAGCGGGCAACGCCAAAAGAAATGCCCCGACAAACATCACGACAAGAAAGCCCAAAAATACTATCATCATGGGGCGCAATGCAAATCGCCGCTTATTTTTTTTGATCGAATTGTGTTTCATTTTATTACACCGGTAAGTATACATGATGCGCTCGCCGCGATAGCCGCGCCATTGCCTACGATCCCGAGTCCTTCGGCTGTCGTTGCGGAAACGTTAACGGCGCTAGTGTTTATCCCGAGCGCCGAGGCAAGATTTTTTCGGATTTCCGGTATAATACCGCAAAGCTTGGGGCGTTCGGCTATAACGACCGCAGATACGTTGTTTATCGTATACCCGGCGGAACGTAGCCTGTTCATTACTTCCGACAGCAATTTCATCGACGATATGCCGAGATATCGTTCGTC
>CAJUQF010000037.1:0-5171 GCA_910588315.1 uncultured Christensenellaceae bacterium
ATAGAGCAGGGCGCGCGTGCGGATATAGTGATCATCGATCCCGACGCGGAGTACACCGTGGACGCAAAGACGTTTAAATCCAAAGGCAAGAATTCGTTGTTCGACGGCTGGAAACTCAGCGGTAAGATCGAAGGCGTGATAGTCAAAGGAGTATACAAGGCACAATGAACATAACCGATATTCTCATCGAAAAAATCGAACAAAAGTCAAACCCGACGGTGGCGGGACTCGATCCGCGGCTCGATTATCTGCCGGACGATCTGAAAAAGCTGGCGACGGATAACGAGTCGGCGGCGAGCGCAGTCACCGAATTCAACTGCCGTATAATCGACGCGATTAAAGACGTCGTGCCTGCGGTAAAGATACAGTCGGCGTTTTACGAACTGTATTCTCATTACGGCGTAAAAGCCATGGAGGACAGCGCGCGCTACGCAAAAGCGGCGGGCCTCATTACCATGGCGGACGTTAAGCGAAACGATATAGGCTCTACCGCGGAAGCGTATGCGGCGGCATATCTCGGCGGCGAGCTTTACGACTACATTACCGTCAATCCGTATCCGGGCTACGACGGGATCAAACCGTTTACGGATGTTTGCGAGAGCATGAGCAAGGGAATTTTCGTGCTTGCGCGCATGTCTAATCCTACCGCGGCGCAGATACAAAATCTCGTAACGACGGACGGCAAGCCTGTATATCTTCACGTGGGCGAACTTATAGAAAGCTGGGGCGCGTCGACGCCCGGTAAGTACGGTTACAGCGCCGTCGGTGCGGTCGTAGGCGCGACCAATCCAGACGAAGCCAAAGCGCTCCGCAAAGCTTTGAAGTCGGTGTTCTTTCTTGTTCCGGGCTACGGCGCGCAGGGCGGCAAAGGCAAGGATGCGGCGGCGTCGTTCGATGATAGCGGCAGGGGCGCGATAGTAAATAATTCGCGCGGAATAATCGCGGCGTACAAGACCGATAAATACAAAGGTATGACGTATTACGCTGCGGCAAGAGAGGCTGCGCTCGCGATGAAAGCCGATTTGAGCGAAGCGGTATACCGTCACGGTTGACGCACGGCGGTCTTTAAACATTATATTCGATACTTATTTTAATTTTTAAAATCGCAAAGGATAAAATATGAAACCCGTAAAAGCAGATCTTGTAATATCTTCCGTCGAACGTTATGCACAAAACCTGTACAGAGTGGAGTGTGAGGCAGAAGAAGTTTTGCCGCATATACACGCCGGACAGTTCGCGCACTTGAAGGTGCCGGGGAAGGATTTGCGCCGACCCATATGCGTGTACCGCAATACCGACCATACGATCACGTTTATAATAGCGAGCGTGGGCGAGGGTACGGCGGCGTTCGTGAACCAGAAAAAGGGCGCGAAATTCGACGCAATATTGCCGCTCGGCAACGGATTCCCGGTACTTCCGGACAAATACAGCGTCGCGCTTTTGGGCGGCGGCACCGGTTGTGCGCCGTTGCTTAAGATCGCAGAGGACAATAAAGATCTCAATATAAAAGTGACGGCGCTTTTGGGATTCCCGAACAAACAGTCCAAAGAAGTGTACGGCGACGATTTCGATAAGTTTTGCAATAAAGTATGCTATTGCACCGACGACGGCAGTCTCGGTTATCGCGGATTCCCGACCGATCTTTTGACCGAGATCGCGCCGGAAGTGCTGTATGTGTGCGGCGCGCCCGGCATGGTGAAAACGGCGCGCGAGTATTGCCGGAGATTGGGCGTTATAGGGTTTGCGAGCATGGAACAGCGCATGGGCTGCGGCGTGGGCGCATGTCTCGTGTGTTCAGTCAAGGTCAGGCAAAACGGCGAGGAAAAGTTACTGCGCGCGTGCGCCGACGGGCCTGTATTCCCGATAGAGGAGCTTGTATTATGAACATGAAAGTGAATATCGCCGGCGTCGAGTTCAAAAACCCGATAATCACCGCGTCCGGTACGTTCGGGTTCGGCAGGGAATACAATAATTTTTACGATGTCGGGAAGCTTGGCGGCATTTGTTCCAAAGGTCTGACGCTCGCGCCGCGTAACGGCAACGATCCGGTCAGGATAGCAGAGACCCCGTCGGGCATGCTCAACAGCGTGGGACTCCAAAACCCGGGCGTTATGTACTTTATCGAAAACGAATTGCCTTTTATGAAAAGTACCGGTGCGGTCGTTATTGCCAACGCCGCCGGCGCATGCGAAGAAGATTACGTAAAGATAGTCGAAATATTGAGCGACACCGACGTGGATATGATCGAAATGAATATCTCATGTCCCAATGTCAAAAAAGGCGGCATGGCGTTCGGCGTCGATCCCGAAGGCGTGAGACATATCGTCGGCAAGGTGCGCAAGGTATGCAAAAAGCCGCTTATAGTTAAACTGACGCCAAACGTCGCGGATATAACGAAAAACGCGCTCGCGGCTCAGAACGCCGGTGCGGACGCGATCAGTCTGATAAACACGGTCGCCGCAATGGCGGTCGACTTTAAGGCGCGTAAGCCGGTGCTTGCCGCCGTAACCGGCGGGCTTTCCGGACCCGCCGTCAAACCTATCGCGCTGAGAATGGTGTACGAATGTTATAAAGCGGTCAAGTTGCCCATAATAGGTATGGGCGGAATAATGACCGGCAGAGACGTCGGCGAATTTATGCTCTGCGGCGCGGCGGCGGTGCAGGTGGGTACCGCAAATATTTTCGATCCGCTTGCTGCTATTAACATACTAAATGAGTTGACAAATCTTTGCGAAAGTGATAAAATAACCGATGTACAATCATTGGTCGGAGGACTTAAAGTTGGCAAATAGAGTAATGCAACTTTTCGAGCAGTCGGGCGCGGTGCTTAACGGGCATTTCATTTTGACGTCGGGACTGCATTCCGACACGTATATGCAGTGCGCAAAGCTTTTCGAGGACGGCAAGATCGCAAGCGAGCTTTGTGCGGCTGCGGCGGAAAAGATAAAAAAATACGAGCCGGACGTAGTCGTTTCTCCGGCAGTCGGCGCGATCATATTCGGTTATGAACTCGGTAAACAGCTCGGAATACCCAATATGTTCGCGGAACGCGAAAAGGACGGCAATTTTGCGCTCCGTCGCGGATTCGAACTCAAACCAGGCAGTCGGGTGGTTATCGCCGAAAACGTCGTTACGACAGGCGGTTCGGTCATGGAAGTCATCGAGCTTGTAAAGGAACTCGGAAGTAACGTTGTGGCGGTCGCGGAAGTCGTGGATCGCAGCGGCGGCAAAGTGGACTTCGGTGTTCCCAACGAATCGCTGCTCCAAATAGACGTCAAGACTTTCAAGCCCGAAGAATGCCCGATGTGCAAAGCGGGAACTGCGGCTGTCAAACCCGGATCCAAGGGCTTGAAATAATAAAATTTTATCGTAATAGGGAGATAACGAATTATGGCAAAGAAAACGACAAAAACTACAAGAACAACACGCTCGAGCGGATTCTCGCTTAACAAGTTCTCGTTTTGGATCGTAATCATCATCGGTATAGCCATGGCTGTATCGGGGTTTTTAAACTTTTTCGATTGGGCATGGGTTTACCGGTTCTCGGCGTGGGTGCAGGCTATCTGTTTCGCGCTCGGCATGTTTGTTCCGCTTGTGCTTTCGTACCGTGCGGCGCGTAACAAAGAACTCGGTTGGTTCATTCTGTGGATAATCGCTGCGGTATTGCTCGCGTTCGGTCTTATATCCACGCTCGTCGGATTGGTATTCTAAGTCATAAAAATCATTCAAAGGACATAACATGGCTGTCAAGAAAAAACGTAACGTATTTGTCAGATATTTCACGCCGTTCGGCTTGCGACAGGTCTGCGACCTGGTGATGCTCGTCGGCGTCGTATTGCTTATCGTAGGCTTGTTTAATTACGACGCGATACTGCTTGCAGGGTTCATATGCTATGCGGCAGGCGCGGCGATCTCGGTCGTTAGATGTTGCACGGTATTGTTCTCCAAAAAGATCAATCATCGCGACCCTGCATACAAGTCAGCGATAATCAATGCCGCAATAATGGGCGTATTGCTCGCGCTTGCGATATTCGGTATCATTTGGACAGTCGTTGCTTAAAACAAAATATCGACCGCGTGGAGTAGTAATAAACTTTGCGCGGTTTTTTCTCTTTGCTGCGATCTCATCGCGATGCTTGGTCGATCTGTATGTAACTGTGGTAATGGTGCGACGTCTTGCTAACAAAATATGTTCGTGTTGTATCGGCTTGTACGATAATACGCGGCACGCCGAGGCGTCGCGCCCTACGAATTACATAATGAAATTGCTTTGCGGCGTGGACGAAAATAAATGGTGAAACCGCTATTATGTTCAAACGGAAAACATCAATTGAAACGACGTTCGTAGGGAGCTTTAGACCTCCTTGCGCTCCGCAGTGACAAAGCAATAATCGGAGAAACGGCGGACGTTCTGACAGCCCTACGAATTACACAACATAATGCTTGACGATGATAGGTAAATAAATAACGGTTGACATTGTGCCGTGTCTTTATCTTAACGTAAAGCAAAATGGAAACTATGCAACTCTATACCGCACTATATTTTACTCATTTTATATCATGGTAAAGAAATACAAAAAAACGGACAACGTGTCGTACGCGCTCGGCGCGACGGTAACGATGGAACTTTTGAACAAGCGTCCTAAGTATGCGTGTTCGGTGTATATATCGCCGAAGTCGGATGTCGGCGCCGTGACGGAGCGAGCGCATGCGCTCGGCATAAGCGTCGTCGAGAGCGAAAAGGCGTTCAATATTTTAAGCCCCAAAGAGAACTGCTATGCGATAGGCGAGTTTGAAAAGTTCGATACCGGTATCGGCGCCGACAGGCACCATGTGGTGCTTGTCAATCCGTCCAATAGCGGTAATCTCGGTACTATCATGCGCGACGTTGCCGCATTCGATTGTGCCGATCTCGTAATAATTCGTCCCGCCGTAGATATGTTCGATCCCAAGACCGTGCGCGCGAGCATGGGCGCGGTGTTCGATATCAACGTAAAATGTTTCGATTCTTTCGACGAGTATGTGCGCGAATATTCGGACAGGGAGATGGTCCCGTTTATGCTCTGCGGCAAGCCGTTCGGAGATAAAGATTTCGTGCGCGGTAAAAAATACTCGTTGATTTTCGGTAACGAAGCAACGGGGCTGCCGCAAAGTTTCGAAAAGTATGACGC
>CAJUQF010000037.1:5181-7866 GCA_910588315.1 uncultured Christensenellaceae bacterium
GTACGCATAGAGCAGTCGAACAAAGTGGACAGTTTAAACTTATCCGTCGCCGTATCCGTCGCGCTGTATAAACTGTATACGGCATGAGAGATGTTTAAGTAAACCGATTTGATGAATAATCAACCCCGCATCGTTGAAGATACGGGGTTTTATTCGCGAGCTAAATCAGTTTGCTTGGGGAACTGATTTAGACGTCGACAAATCTATATCATTACGCTATGCCGGGGTATAAGACACGGTTTTACTCTGTTTTCGGCGTAACGTATACGGTTTTGTATTCTTTATATTCCACTCTGCCGCCGCCGTGAGGAAAGACGTGTTTTATGAGCGTGTAGTCGACTGCGACGTTTTCCGAACCGCGCGACTGCGAATAGAATGCCGCTTTCTCTGCTGCTTTTTCTATCTGTGCCGCAGTGGGTGACGGGGTTTTCAGTACCGCGTGAGAACCGTGCGCGTCTTTGACGTGAAGCCACGTGTCGGTCTTTGCTGCCGATTTTGTTATCCGGTCGTTTTGCGCGTGGTTCTTTCCGACGAGCAGCGTCGCGCCGTCTATGTCGAACACATACGGTTCCGACGGTACGGGTTTGGTTTTTTTGCGTTTGTTTTCGGGTCGAATGAGTCCCAAAGCAGCGAGTTCTGCACGCACCTCGTCAAGTTCTTGTTTCGTCGTGCAAAGCTCGAGTTCGAGCGCGATACCGTCGAGAGTGTCGAGCGCATCCGTCGCCTTTGTTATTGCGTCGTCGGCATATACGGCGGCTTTTTTCTTTTTGTTATATGCCTTGTAATGTGCGGCGGCGTTCTGCTGCGCGTTCTTGGTGACGTCGAGCTCGACGGTTATCGTGCCGCCGTTCTCGTCGTAAAAATTATCGGCGACGAGCGTGCGGTCGCCGCGTTTTATTCTGTAAATATTTGCGGTAATGATATCGCCGATGATCCTGTCCTCGTCGGCGGTCTCGCTTTCGGCTTTTTTTGCGGTCGCTTCGGACAGCCGCTTTTTGTTCTTGGCGACGGCGTTTTTGACCGCGGCGCGCAATGGCTTGATATAAGTGTTGAGATCGGCGGCGGCAAACAGTTTGGAATAGTAATCGTCCATTGCGGCGTTCATGCTGTCGTATGATCGAATGCTACCGCCGCAGGTCGAATAAGGAGCTATAAAATAGTCGAGCGGTTTTTCGTTTTCGAACGTGACCGTGGGGCGCAGTTCGTCGGAATAAAGCGCTTGCGCCGACGCGATGAACTTATCGCAAATTGCGTCGGTCGGCGGCTGCTCGTCCGATATACCCAGCCTGTAAAACAGCTCGTCTACCGTGCTTTGTGCGAGTCCGGCGACACACTTATTGGCGGCAATGCGCGCAGAGACGCCTATCATTTGCGTCATAAGGGCTTTTAGTTCCGATGCGTCAAACACACCGACCCGTCCGGTAGGGTTGGGCAGAACGTACTTAAGCCCGGGAAAAACTGCGCGTTTTCCTTCCAATTCGGCGGATATGCGGCGCAGCGAATTACCTATAACGCCGCTTTGTTCAACAAAGATTATGTTTGCGCATTTTCCGGTAAGTTCCGCTTTAAGGCTGTATTCGACGCGTTCGCGAAGCTCGTCGAGCGCGGTAAATTCGAAACATATCATGCGCTCGCACCTGTCTTTCGTTACAGCCTTCAGTATCGCTCCGGTAAGGCGTTTTCGGAAATACATGAGCGTGCCTGTCGCCGTATCCGGATTCTTGTACGCCATGGTCGTGATATGCACGCGCGGCAGCGACGGATTGCACGACAAAAGCAGGCGGTGATTGCCGCGCTGCGTATGGAAAAGCAAGATGAGCGTGTCGGAGTTCGGCATGTTCACTTTGTCCACTCTGCCGCCGACGAGCATGTCGAGCTCGCATGCGGCGCGATAGATGGTGAGAGCGTCTTTGGGCATGGATATATTTTACCACTTATAACAAAATTTGTAAAGTGTAAAGTTTTATCGTGCCGATAAAAGATTGACATTCATTCGATTGCGTGATAAAATATATAGGTTATGAAAAATCAAGATAAGATCTTTGGAGGATTTTATGAAGACAACATTCGATAAAAAACAGAACGAGGCTACTTTCCGCGAGGCGCTGGACGCAAAGGAGTGGGAAGCCGAACTCGAAAATGCGTACAACCGCACGAAAGGCAGATATAAAGTGGCGGGTTTCCGTCCCGGTAAAGCGCCGCGTAAGTTTATAGAAATGCACTACGGACCGGGCGTGTTTTTCGACGCGGCGGTGGATCTTTGCATAAACCGCGTTTATCACGAAGAACTCGAAAAACATCCCGAACTCGAAGTGTTCGGTCAGCCCGAAGTTTCGTTCGAAAAGGCGGAAGAAGGCGAAGCGTTTGCGTTCACTATGAAGGTAACGCTTTATCCCGAAGTGAAACTCGGCGATTATAAAGGTATTAAATTGCCCAAAATCGAGTATAATGTAAGCGACGAGGATGTCGACGGACGTATCAAGCTCGAGCTTAACCAAGCGAGCCGCACGGTCCCGTCGGACAAGCCCGCGGAGGACGGCAATATCGCGGTCATCGATTACGTCGGCACCGTGGACGGCGTCGAGTTCGAAGGCGGCAAGGCCGAGAACTACGAGCTTAAGCTCGGCAGCAACACGTTTATCCCCGGATTCGAGACGGGGCTTATCGGCGCGGCAAAGGGTGAAG
>CAJUQF010000037.1:7876-17198 GCA_910588315.1 uncultured Christensenellaceae bacterium
GAAGAGCGCGACGTTAAAGTCAAGTTCCCCGAAGAGTATCACGCCGAGAATCTCAAAGGCAAGGATGCGGTTTTCCACGTCAAGGTAAACGACGTACTGCGCGAAGACGTTCCCGAACTTACCGACGAGTGGGTGAAAGAACGCGGCAGATACGAGTCCGTGGAAGAGTACAAAGCCGGCACCCGCACCTCGCTCGAAGCCAATGCCAAGAACCGTGAGCGCAACGACCGCATCGACGCCGCCATGAAAGCGATAACCGATAACGCGGAGTGCGTCGTCGCCGAAGAGATAATCAAGGCGGAAGTGGAAAGAATGTACGCCGATTTCGAGCATCAGATGTCGCACTACGGCATCAAACCCGAAGATTATCTCAAGTACAACAATTCTTCGCCCGAACAGTTCCGCGCCGAGCGCAAAGAACCCGCCGAGCGCAACGTAAAGATGCGTCAGGTAATGCGCGCTATCATCAAAGCCGAGAACATCGACGTTACACCGGAAGAAGTAAAAGCCAAACTGCGCGATCCGAACGTACTTGCGGAACTCACTCACGCGGCTAAGCACAACGGCGGCAGTGCGGAAGAGTACGCATACAACGACATGCTTACCGACAAATTCTTCGAGTTCATTCTCGCCAATAACGAGTTTACGCTTGAAAAGGCCGAAGAATCCGCGAAAGAGACCGCCGCGACGGCAACCGAAAAGCCCGCTGCGAAAAAGCCTGCAACGGCAAAATCCGCGTCCGGAACTACGGCTGCGAAAAAGCCTGCGGCAAAGAAGTCTACGTCTGGGACTGCGACATCGAAAAAACCTGCGGCAAAAAAGGCTACCGAAAACAAAGCGGAGTGATCCGAGTCGATAATATTTTATAGTTAAGTTTAATTTTCGAACTTTTCGGCAATATTTTAAGTAATTTTTTGGAGACAGTCATGAATAAGTTTAATATTATAAAGAACGATCTTGTGCCTATGGTCGTAGAACAGACCAATCGCGGCGAGCGTTCGTACGATATATTTTCGCGCTTGCTCGAAGATCGCGTAGTATTTCTCACCGGCGAAGTGACCGACGTTACGGCGGATCTTGTCGTGGCACAGCTCATGTATCTCGAAAGCAAAGGCGAGGATAAGGATATTTCGCTTTACATCAACAGCCCGGGCGGCTCGGTAACGGCAGGCATGGCTATCTACGATACTATGAATTATATCAAGTGCGACGTAGAGACCATATGCGTGGGTATGGCGGCGAGCATGGGCGCGTTCCTGCTAAGCAGCGGAGCAAAGGGCAAGCGTTTCGCGCTTCCCAACAGCGAGATCATGATACATCAGCCCTCGGGCGGCGCGCAAGGTCAGGCGAGCGACATCGCCATAACCGCAGAACACATTCTTCGCGTTAAAAAACGCATGAATGCGATCCTTGCAAAAAACTGCAATCAGCCGATAGAACGCATAGAGCGCGACGTCGACAGAGATAACTACATGTTCGCCGAGGAAGCAAAGGCTTACGGACTTATCGACGGTATCGTAAGCAAGCGCATGTAATAAAGACGGAGGTAAACGGACGTAATGGCAAAAAAGAACGGTAGCGACGAACCTATTTGCTCGTTTTGCGGCAGATCGGAGTCGCAGGTAGAACACCTTATTGCCGCACCCGAAGGCGGCATATATATATGCAACGAATGTGTCGACATTTGCCGCGATCAATTACAGGAACATACCGTATCTACGCCCGACAAAGTGGAACTTCTTCCGCCCGAACAGATGAAGGCGGAACTCGATAAATATATTATCGGTCAGGACGAGGCGAAACGCGTGCTGTCGGTTGCGGTTTACAACCACTACAAGCGCGTGAATTATAACTTGAAAAATGCCGAATCCAAGCGCGGCAAAAAGCGTGACGACGAGCGAACCGCGGCGGAACGCGGCGGAAATAACGACGGCGTAGAGCTTTACAAGAGCAACATCTTGATGTTCGGACCGTCCGGCTGCGGCAAAACTTTGCTCGCACAGACATTGTCCAAGATATTGAAGGTTCCGTTCGCGATGGTCGACGCTACGACGTTGACCGAGGCGGGCTATGTCGGCGAGGACGTAGAAAATATACTTTTGCGCCTTATAAAGAACGCCGATTACGACGTTGCTGCGGCGGAACGCGGCATAATCTATATCGACGAGGTCGATAAAATAGCGAGAAAGAGCGAGAACGTTTCCATAACCCGCGACGTTTCGGGCGAGGGCGTACAGCAATCGTTGCTTAAAATCATCGAAAGCACGGTATCGAGCGTGCCGCCCAACGGCGGGCGCAAACATCCGCAGCAGGAATTTATCCACATGGATACCACAAATGTGCTGTTCATTCTCGGCGGCGCGTTTGTGGGACTCGATAAGATCGTTTCGGATCGGCTCGGCAAAACGCGCATAGGTTTCGGCGGAATGCTGCACAGCGACGCTACCGACCCCGATGCGGTGTTACCTGCGGTCCAGCCCCAAGACCTTATCAAATTCGGGCTTATCCCCGAGCTTGTCGGCAGAGTCCCCGTAACGGTCGCATTGAAGGATCTGAAGTCGGACGATCTCGTGCGCGTACTCACGGAACCCAAGAACGCGATTGTCAAACAGTATGTAAAGCTTCTCGATCTCGACGGCGTGCAGTTGGAATTCGACGGCACGGCGCTCACCGCGATAGCCGACAAGGCGATAGCGTTGCATACGGGCGCGCGCGGACTGAGGACGATCGTGGAAAATGCCATGCTCGATATTATGTACAAAGTTCCGTCCGATAAGTCTATACGCAAGATAATAATCACGTCGGACACGATAGAAAATTCGGCGCCGCCAAAAGTCGTAAAAGACGCGGCGTAAATAACCGTAAACATCAAAGCTCGCGGATAGTAAGTTACCGCGAGCTTTTACGTATTGCCGTATTGCGGTTTGTAGCGGAAGTGCGTGTGAACGGCCGATTTAATATTCATTATGCGGATTTCGACATAGTTTTCCAAAAAGTATTGACATATCGTGTTATATTATGCTAAAATAAATCAGATATGATCTCGGTCATCACACAAGGAGAAGGTGTGGACGACATTTTGCTCGAACCGGTAAAAGCTTTTGCCGATCATTATGAGAATAGATTCGCGGATAACGCAAAGACGCGGCTTGACGAACTTATAGATAATTCGCACGTCAACGCCGAAGAAAACCGTGCTACCGTTAAGCAATTACGGGAAGAGGAGAGACTGCGTGATGAGGCACACGGCAGGGCGTCCATGCAAAAGGGCTTGCGCGTGTTTTTGATAGTGCTTATTGTCGCCGCATTCATAGTGGCGATAATAGGTATATTCTCCGTTATGAATTCGGTCATGCCCGGTGCGGTAATGATACCGGTGGGAATAGCTGCGGGCGTCGGATTTATATTGCTCATCGTGCTTGTGATAAATCCCAAGATAAAGAATAATATGGCGGCGCATGATAAACACGATAAAAAGGCGCGCGAGCTTACGGATAAAGCTTGGACGCAAATGCAGCCGCTCAATGCTTTGTTCGAGAGCAACGAGACAAAAAATTTGATAGAAAAGACGGTGCCGCTGCTTAAAATCGACGATAATTTCGATATGCGCCGATACGATTATCTGAGCGGCAAATACGGATTTACGGGCAATCAGGATATGCAAAGCTCTACGATCGCGATACTTTCCGGCGAGATACTCGGCAATCCGTTCGTCGTGGACCGCGAGATGTACCAATACATGGGTATGCATACGTATCGCGGCACGCTTGTAATTTCATGGACGACTACATATCGCGACTCCGAAGGACACGTCCATACGCAGCACCACACGCAGACGCTTGTGGCGACGGTCGAAAAACCCAAGCCCGAATATTCCGAGCGTACGCGGCTTATTTACGGTAACGAGGCGGCGCCCGATCTTGTGTTTACGCACAGTCCGACGCACGCCGAACGCATGTCCGACAGGGAATACGAAAGCGCGATCAAGTCGGGCATGAAGAAAATACAAAAGCAACAGCAGAAAGCGCTCAAAAAAGGCGAATCGACATTTACGGAGATGGGCAATGCCGAGTTCGACGTCATGTTTAACGCGCTTGACAGGAACAACGAAGTTCAGTTCCGATTGCTGTTTACGCCGCTTGCTCAAAAGAATATGACTACGCTGATGCGCAGCCCCGTCGGGTACGGCGACGATTTTAATTTCTATAAGCGCAAATGTCTGAATTTCGTATCGTCCGAACACTCAGCGGCGTGGGATCTCGATACGTCGTACAAACGTTATGCGTCGTACGACATCGATACGATCATCGACAACTTCATGTCGTTCAACACGACGTACTTCAAGAATATGTACTTCGAGTTTGCGCCGCTGTTATCCATACCGCTGTATCAACAGCACAAGCCGCATGAATATATTTACAGTCATATCTATGAGCGCAACTATACCGATTACGAGGCGGAATGTGCGGTAAACAGAATGGGCAGGAACGTGTTTTGTCACAGCGATTCGGCGACCGATTCCATTCTCAAAACCGATATGTTACGCAAGGACGGTAAATCCGACGAACTTAACGTCACGGCGTATTCGTTCCGTACGGAGGAACGCGTCGACTTTGTCCAAAAGCTCGGCGGTGACGGGCATATCCATTCCGTCCCGGTGCCGTGGACCGAATACATACCCGTCGAACGTACGAGTACGGTCAAACTAAAACAGCTCGACATGACGGACAAGGAATTCGAGCGGCGCTCGAACTCCGGCAATATGTTTTCCGGACTCGACATGTTCGGAGGCAGAGCTGCTTTCACTCACGGATTGCTGTGCTGTCTTATGACGGCGCAAGGCGATACAATGTTCGATAAACATCTCGAAGGTGTTTTGAAATAAATAATTCAGTTAAGGAGAACAACATGGCAAACGAATTGGACGAACTCAAAGATCCCGGCATCGAGAAGAACGATGTTCGGGTGATCGGCAAACAACTACCCGTCACGGTGGGTACAGGCTCTAAGATTTTCGACATCATTTGGTGGTTCCTGCCCATACCCATACTCGGCGGTATCATCTGGAGCATTATGAAGACAAAAGCGAAAAACTATTTTTCGCAGCTCCAACAGAAGATACAGCAGAATGCGTCTCAGATAGACAACTATCTCGAACAGCGCGTGCAGATCTTGAAGAACTGCGCGAAACTCGTCGACAAAGCCGTCGATCTCGATAAAAGCACGTTTACTCAGCTCGCCGCATACCGCAGCGGCGCAGGTGCGGCAGGCGACGCTATGCGTAACGATTACGTGAGCAAGATCGAGTCGGTAGGGCGCGCTATAAACATCGCCGTCGAGAATTATCCCGACCTTCGCGCACATGCCGAGCTTGCCGACGCAATGCAGCAAAACTCGTACTTGCAGCGCGAGATAACCGCCGCGCGCGAAGTGTATAACGATACGATAGGCGTTTGGAACCGTGACATTTTTGCATGGCCGACAAAACAAATAGTAGCTGCCAAAAACGGTTATACGACTCGTATACCTTTTGCTATCGATTCGGAAACACGTGAGGCGGCGCGCGGCGAATTCTTTTGATCCGATAAATATTTGAGGAGAAAGAAATAATGAACAGGAATTTCATCAAAACCGTTATCGCGGTCGTTTTGGGCATTTGTTTGGTGACCATGATAATGACGGCGGTAGGGTTCATTTCGGAAGCGGCGCTCGCAGACGATTTGTTACAACTGAACGGCGATCCCGATATTGTTCCGATGATCAAATGGACGGCGTTGTCGCTTGCGTTGCTGTTGATTCCTGCCGTCGTGTGTTATGTTTTTACATGCTTTACCGGGCATCCCGCGATGAATATTTTTGCGGCGGCGGTAAGTTTTGTTATTACATTGGCGAGTATAGTGATTTTTATAGTCGCGCGCAATCTCGGTATAGAAGAAACGTCCGCAAACGATTATGCAACGGTCTCGGCGTATTTTCCGGAATTATTGCAGTATATGGTATCGTCATTGCTTGTCGGAGTGTTTTACGTATTACGCAGTGTATATGCGTTCAAAGAGCGAAGGAATAAACCGGCACAAGCAACAATGGAGGCGACCGAACATGAAGAGGCTTAAAGTATTTGCTTTGCTTGTCGCGTGTATGTTGATCACGCTCGCTTTTGCGGCTTGCGGTAACGACGCTACGGTCGAGCTTGATGATTATGATTATACGGTAAAATATGATGATTATTTTAGATCGTATACCATCGATTGCGATTTGACATTGCGTGTCGATACTGTGGGATCGTATGCAGTGGAGTATGATATAGTATTGTTGGATCATGGAGTTGCTGAAATAAAGACAACGCATAGAGAAAAGAATTTTAAAGTCAGTCGTTCGGATGCCGATGAAGGCACGTATACTTTAAATGACTATTTTTCGATCTATGATGTCTATAATTCAAACGGAAAAACTATAAGGATCGAGAATTTTGTTGCTGTCGGAAATGATGCCGACGTTGAGGACGAAACGGCATATTACGGCTACGCCATCGGATTCGGAATATTGTCATTGCTTATACTCGCCGGCGCCGTTGTCTGTTTCGTGATAGTAAGAAAGAGATAAATCGAAAAATCATTGCCGAACGGAAAGTAAACCGCTTTTTTAGTGAGCTTTAGATCTCGTTGCGCTCCGCATGTGGACAATCAATAATCAAAAGAGCGGCAGGCAAGGGTCTGCCTGCCCTACGAATTGCACAATATAATTGCTTAACGTAAAGTAATAAATGGAGATGTTCGTAGGGAGCGCAGACCCTTGCGCTCCGTTTATGGCAAAGCAATAAACAAAGAAACGGCAGGCAAGGGTCTGCCTGCCCTACGAATTACACAATGAAATTGCTTATCGTAAAGCAAATACAGAAAGCTGTTTGTAGGGAGCGCAGACTCTTGCGCTCCCTGTGTGGAAAAGCAATAATCGAAGAAACGGCGGACGGTCTGACCGCCATACGAATTACATGATATAATTGCCATATATCGATCAAAACGCAGAGATAATTAAATCTCTGCGTTTTGTTGTAATGATGTAATAGCGTGCATCTAAAAGGCATGTATAGTATCGTATTTTGTAATTCTATAACAAGTTTGCGATATATAATGCGATACCTCGGCGCACTTCGATTTCGGGGTGAATACTAAGCAAAGCCCCCCGAGCATACCGGAATGCCCGCAAAATGCGGGCGGGCTTTGGACTTCGTCCAAGCGCCTAACGAACCGTGCGCCGAAGATAAATTACTGTAATTTGGCTATTGGTTTCTATTAAATGCTGTTTGTGAATTTTGCCAAGCAACGGCGCACTCCATTTCATGGGTGAATGCCAAGCAAAGACCCCCGAGCATAGCTCGGGGGTCTTTGCTTGGCACCACCACCGGGAATCGAACCCGGGTCTTCGGCGTGAGAGGCCAACGTCCTAACCTCTAGACTATAGTGGCAAATTCTTGATTATTATAGCATGTTCGGTGAAATAAATCAACCGTTTTTATATCGTATGTCAAAAAAATTCGTTGATGCTGTTGCTGTACATATTTACACGGATGTGGTATAATACATTCATAAATAATTATCGGGGATGTAAACCGTGACAAAAGAACAAATTTATTCATTCATAGCCAAACAAAAGACGGCGTTTATCTCGTCGGTCGACGGAAATGGATATCCTTGCACGCGTGCAATGGTCGCGCCGCGAAAGATCGACGGCAACGATATCTACTTTACGACAAATACATCGTCGCATAAAGTCGAGCATTTTACTCAAAACGGCAAGGCGTGCGTTTACTTTTTCAAGCGCGGTAAGATCAAATACCAAGGCGTTATGATAAAGGGCAATGTGGAGATATGCACCGATCAACCGACAAAAGACATGATCTGGCGATTTGGAGATAAATTCATTTACAAAAAGGGCGTTACCGATCCCGATTATTGTGTGTTGAAATTTACGGGTATCGAGGCGGAATACTATTGCGATTTAAAAATCGAGACCGTGGAGCTTTAAACCGTTAAGGAGTTATTATGGCAACGTCAAAAGAATTTGTTGATTTCGTACTCGAAAGTTTCGAGCCTGACGAAGAAGTGACGGCTCGCGCGATGATGGGCGAGTATTGTTTATACCGGCATGGAGTATTGTTCGGCGGACTGTATGACGGACGGGTTCTCGTTAAAATGACGGAAGGTAATGCCGTGTTCGGTTTGCCTACGTCCATACCGTACAACGGCGCCAAGCCCATGTATCTTGTCGACGTCGATAACAACGAGCTTTTGCGCGAAGTGGCGCGCGTAACAAGCGAGGATATGGCGCGCATAAAGAGCAAGAAAAAGAAGTAAAACTTATTCCGTTTGTTCGCCTTGTTCGCTGTTTTCGTGCTGTTCGATATCGGTTTGCGTATTTTGCGCGTTGTCAGTGTGCTGTCTGTTCCGCATTTTCGTCCAGCTTATAAAGCCGTAAAAGTCCAGCAGCAGGAACAGCGAGAAACATATTATCATCGGCAGGTAAGCGATGTCTTTGTACGTTGCGAGCGTCCACATCACTATAAGCACAACGTCGTTGGCTGCATACGCCAAGCCGTATAGCGGACTGCGTAAAAATACCATAGACGCGGCAAGTACGCTCGTTGCGACCGATACGGTGCTTACTGTGAGATTTGTCGTTTCGAGTGCGCGCAGAATGAAGTAGAAAGCGACGGTAATGACGGCGGTCACTCCGATCAGAACGATGACTTTTTTGACCGTTAATTTATCTACTTCGACTTGAGCGCGGTCGCTTTTCTTGTATGGATGACGCAACCACGATATTGTCGCCATTACGGCGGCCGGAGCGCTCATTCCGAGATACGTTATCATTTCGCCGTAGTAAGCGAAAAAGTAAGATACTACGCCGTAGAACACAGCAAAGACAACGGTCAGTATTTGACCGGCGACGTGACCCTTTACTATGAACATGAGCGCGGTCACGCCTATTACCGAAGATGTGAGCGTAAGATAATCGCGGCTCGGCGACAGGGTAAACGACAGTATTATGGTAACTATCGATATGCTCCACAGCAATATATCGAAAACCGTAAACATTTTGAAAAGAACTTTTTTCATGATTCGTTTATTTTGTCTTTACATAAAAACAGCACCCGTTTGCATATCTTCAAAGACCTAACGACATGCAACGAATGCCAAGCATTGCTTACTACCCGGTGGCAGAACTTATTACCCGATAAGAATAACATAGATATCAAATAATGTCAAATAGTTTTATACAATAAAAGGCGACGCAAGCGCCGCCTTTTCGCAAGATGAATTAT
>CAJUQF010000038.1 GCA_910588315.1 uncultured Christensenellaceae bacterium
AGCTCGTGGTCGTGCTCGGCGTTACCGCACTTGACGGACACCATGTAGTCAGTCGCGTTATCTACGACAGACCATGACACCGTATCGGTTTTCTCGTCGATCTTTATCGACTCGACCGCGGCGAGATTGCGTTTATATTTAAACGTTTCCGACACGGACGATACGTAGCCCTCCGCCACTGCCGTGACCGTAAACTCTATGCCGTCCTCGCGCATGGAACAGCCCGAGAAATTATATATACATGAATTGCCGTTGTCTATGGCGTCGTGTCTGTGTTGAGCGTCGTTGCATAATACTTTGATAATGTATTTGCTCGCATTTTCCACACTGTTGAAAATAAGGTTGGACGCATTATCGACCGTAAACAGCGATACGCGCGACAAGCCTTTGTTACGATACACTCGCACCGCAGGTTCGGAATCGAGATCGGATCCGCCCAAAGACCGCGCGATAACTTCTATTTCGTAATCGCCGCTCGGCAAATTCGCAAAGTCGATATCGTACGCTCCGCCTGTGACCGTTTCCGTTACCGAATAATTATCCGGTCCGGTGACAGAAACTTCGTACCCGGCAACAGTAGTGCCGAGCACATCCCAACTAAGTCCGTTCTCCGTGACGCTGACTATCGGCTCCGGCAAAGCCGCCGATCCGCTCGCACTGCGCCATAACGCATGCAACGTCGTGTTCTCGGCAAAATCCGTGTTCTCGTCTATCTTGTATGTAAGCGCCCCGTCGGTCATACCGACAAACCAACCTTCGAACGTATAACCTTCGCGTTCCGGCGTCGGCACGCCGTACAGCTTGCCGCCCAAAGTCTTTAGATCGGGTAACTGCGCCGCGCCGTCGTAACCGAGATCGAACTTTATATCGAATACGCGTTTCGACATATCGACGTCGGTCGCCCACTTGGCATACAGTTCGATATCCCCGGTCACGGGCAGCGTCTCCATGAAAGGCATGGAAAACCGCGCGTCGGTATACCAGCCGATAAACACATCGTCGCCGCGCGTCGGATCTGCAGGTTTATCGAGCGTCTTGCCGTTCTTTATGTCGTGCGACGGCATTTCCGTACCGCCGTCCGTATGATACGTAACCGTAAAGAACTTGCTTTCATAAAATCTCATCGCGGTCCGATCGTGCGAAAACGTCATCCATCCGTCGTACATCTCGGCTGTCGCGCTGCCGCCGTCGGAAAAAGCAAACGTTACGGTCCCGTCCACTGTCTTATACTTACCGTTCTCGGCGACGCCGTTTTTGGTATATACAAACGTGTCTCTTGCAAGCGTAAGCGTATATTCGCTGCCGTTTAAATCGCAATAATACGCAACGGATGCGAAGTCCGACTGCGACGGTTTACCGCCGTCATCTCCCGAACAGCCTGCGAACACCCCTAATACGGCGGTTAAGGCTGCTGTCATAACGACGCATCTTGTTTTCTTGTTCATACGGACCTCCTATTTAAAGGGTTGCGTTAACTTTTAACATTTATCACGAAAGTTTCTATCATATAAAACCGCAAAAAAACAAGGCGCTGCAAACAAGCAGACGCCTTTGTCCTTTAACAAGTTATTATAATGTTAGTAATTATATCTTATAATTATGACCGTGTCAAGTATTTTTGTGCAAGTTTTTGTATTTTTTTGCGTCTTTTTTCACTTTGCTTCACAATCGGCCGTCGCAACGAAATCGGTAATATGATTTACGATCGACCGCGAAAACACTCACTGTAATTATATGTATTTTTTATTATGCCGTTTACACCTTTTTTCGGCAACAAGATATTGCGCGTGGTTTTACTTACTATACGCATCGATCGGATCTTATAAAAATTCGGATCGACGGGGATGCCGAAAAAGCAAAAACATTCTCGAACAAAAAAAGCCGATAAACTCGGCTTTTAACTTTGTCACGTTCGATAATCAACGCTGTATTCCCGGCGCCGGCAGCATATCCGAGTGCGCCGACTTGACGACGGCACGGTAATATTTACTCGGTTTTTTGACGTCGGCGAGTAACGGATTGCGCCAAGCAAACGGCACAAGTTCCTCGGCGCTGCCCACCCATATCGGTTCCGATACGAGTTTGGTTTTAGTCCGTGTTTTGGTTTTCGTGCGCGGCAGCGTGTCGCTCGTCGCGGCGGTTTCGTCCTTTGTCCGACGGCGCGACGACGTTCGCGAAACCGCAGACGATTTTTCGTTCAGTCTGACTTTGGCTTCGAGATAGACTTCCGCTTTGGTTTTCGGCAACACGACTTCCGGTATTTCGTCGATGGTGACAGTAACCGTGTCTTTCTTTTTGGAACGCTTTTTATCGTACTTTGGTTCGTATTCCATCTCCGGTACGACAAAATCGTCTATTATTTGTTCGATGTCCTTTGCCATAAGCTCCTATTATTATATGTAAACCCGTTACGCGTTATGATCTGTCGGCGCGTTATTATCTCGCTCGGTTCAATCGAATTCCGCAAATTTGTTTTTGTTTTTATTGAGAATAAACTTCAATTTCTGTATGTCGGCTGCCGCAACTTTAAACGGCGTCGTAAGATGCCTTAGCGTGGAGAACGTATTTTTATCCGACGACAGTACCAATATGCCGCGATCCTCGTCTATTATGTAGTCGCGAACCTGATGCCATTCGAGCATGTCGAAGTTTGTATACACGCCCTTATCGACAACGGCATTCTTGCCCACCCCGAGCATTATTATGAACGTTTCGGTGGCAATAAGCATGATCAGCACAAACATGAGCGCGATATTCGTATACAGTCTTTCCACTCCGAAAAGTTCGGCAAAATCGACTACCGTAGGCGCACTCTCGTCCGCCATCTGCATTATCACGTAGAATATCAAAAAGCCTATCACGACCGAACATATCCAATACATTATCTTGTTGGTCTTAAGCTCGACAAGCGTTATCGAATGGGAAAGCTTTATTTGGCGCATGATGAGCTTTACGGTCCTTTCGATAAGGACCGCACTCGCCGCGACGCATACCGCCGCCGTTATTACGAGTGTGATGATATAGCCTGTCATTAGGCTGATTATAGCGCATTTTTTTCGTATTGTCAATCGGATTTATCATCTGCCGTTCGGGCTTCGACAAAAACGCCGTCGGTAGCACAAAAAATCACGGATCGACGCAAACCCGATCCGTGATTTTTATAGCGTTTAAATAGACGTTACTTAAAATATTTGACACCCGACTCGAATAACCGCATATCGGTTTTGGCGTAACACTCCGCGGTGTTTTTCAACAGGAATTCGCCCACGCGTTCGCTGTGTCCCATCTTGCCGAATACCCTGCCGTCCGGACTTGTGATACCTTCTATGGCAAGCATCGAGCCGTTGGGATTGAACGGACTTGTCATCGTCGCGTTGCCGTTTCCGTCGCAGTACTGCGTCGCGATCTGACCGTTTTGTTCGAGAGCGCGTATCACGTCCGGCGGAGCTACGAACTTGCCTTCGCCGTGGCTTACCGGAACCTGGTACACGTCGCCGACGTTGAGCGCGCTCAGCCATGGACTGAAAGTCGAACACACGCGAATATCCACGAGCGTCGAAACGTGTCTGCCGATGTTGTTGAACGTCAGTACGGGATCGTCCTTTTGCGGCGTATGTATATGCCCGCTCGGCAAAAGACCGAGTTTGACGAGCGCCTGGAATCCGTTGCAAATGCCTATCGCAAGCCCGTCGCGCTTATACAGCAATTCTTCGACGGCGGCGGCTATTGCGGGATTGGAAAGGAACGCCGCAATGAACTTTGCGCTTCCGTCCGGTTCGTCGCCGCCCGAGAATCCGCCGGGGAGCGCCAATATCTTGGCTTTGCCGATCGCCTTAGCCATAGCGGCGACGCACTCTTCGACGTCTTTCGGCGTACGGTTCCTTACTACGAATATCTCCGGCTCTGCGCCTGCGCGTCTGAACTTCTCTGCGGTCTCTATCTCGCAGTTTGTACCCGGGAAAACTGGAATGAATACTTTGACTTTTTTGGGTTTACCGCCCTTGCCGGACTTTGTGAGCGGTGCGCCGTCGCCGGTATAATCGGCGTTATGCGCCGTACCTTCCGCCGCAGCGGTCGTGGGATAAACGGTCTCGAACGTTTCCGTGAACGCGGCAACGAGCTTGTGTTCGTCCGCTTCCTTGCCGTCGTATACTATATCTGTGTTGTCAGCGGTACGCGTTATATTCGCACCGAAAAGGATCTTGCCGTCGTTCGTCGTTACTCCCAAGAAATCAAGATCGTAACCGAAGAAATCATCGCCCGTCCGCGCCGCAAAAATTATATCGCCTTCGTATTCTTCGAAAAGATCGCGCGTATTTTGCGTGAACGCAAAGCCGAGTCCGTTGCCGAAACACGATTTAAGCACGGTCGCCGCCGCACCGCCGCGCTCGACTACCGACGCCGCGGTCACGTTACCCCTGCCTATCTCGCCTGCGAGCAGACGCAAAAAGTCGCACAGGTTTTCAAAGTCCGGCATACCGAACTCGTCGCGTTTGAGTTTGTATCTGTATACGCGCTCGCCGCTCGCTTTAAACGTATTGTCTATCACCGTCGCGCTGTCCGCAAGTCCGAGAGCAAACGCGATCAGCGTGGGAGGCACCGTTATCTTTTCGAATGTACCGGACATCGAATCCTTGCCGCCGATCGCCGCACGTTTGAGCGCGAGCTGCGCGGTAAGCGCGCCGAGCAGTGCGGACATGGGCGCGCCCCATTTCTCCTGATCGGTACAGCGCGCGAAAAACTCCTGCATGGTAAGGTATATATTATCGAGTCTGACGCCCGCCGCAGCGAGTTTTTCCACCGCGAGAATCACGGAATACATGCCGCCTACGAACGGCGACTCCGGAAGGGCTTCGGACAGTCCGTGCGAACACACCGTGCAAATATCGGCGTTTGCCGGGATCTTAGCCGCCATGACGCCGCTCGGCGTGAGCTGACGTTTTCCGCCAAACGGCATAAACACGCTTTGTGCGCCAACGGTAGAGTCGAACATTTCAGAAAGACCTTTCTGCGAGCAAACGTTATAGTCCGAAAGAATATCGCACAGCAGCGCGGTGTAATCGCCTTTCTGGTACAGCGACGCGCGCTTTTGATTAAGCGCGCCGAAACACTCCGGCTTGCGGTCTTTTATAAGCGCCGTCGCTTCCTGACGCACGCCGTTACTGTCGAGAAATTTGCGTTCGAGATCGACGATAAGGTTGCCGTTTAAATACATTCTCATTCTGTCGGTATCGGTGACTTTGGCAATGACCGTCGCGTCCACGTTTTCTTCGTGACAAAGCTCTGTGAATTTAGCGAGATCGCTCGCGGCGATGACGACCGCCATGCGCTCCTGGCTCTCGGATATCGCAAGCTCTGTCGCCGACAGCCCGGCATACTTTTTGGGAACGGCGCCGAGCTCGATATCGAGACCGGGTGAAAGCTCGCCGACAGCCACCGCTACGCCGCCCGCACCGAAGTCGTTACAGCGTTTTATGAGTTTTGTAAACTCGCCGTTGCGCATGAGACGTTGAAGTTTACGCTCGATGGGCGCGTTGCCCTTTTGCACTTCCGCGCCGCACGTTTCTATCGAATGCGCGTCGTGCGGTTTGCTCGATCCCGTAGCGCCGCCGCACCCGTCTCTTCCCGTCTCGCCGCCTATAAGCACGACGATATCGCCGGGCATAGGCACTTCGCGTACGACGTTGTCCGCCGGCGCCGCGCCCACTACGAACCCAGTTTCCAGCCGTTTCGCCGCGTATCCGGGATGATAATATTCGCGCACCTCGCCCGTCGCAAGTCCTATCTGGTTGCCGTACGACGAATAGCCTTTCGCCGCGCGCTTGCTTATAACGCGCTGCGGCAATTTGCCTTCGAGCGTCTTGTCGAACGGCGCGTTGATATCAGCCGCACCCGTTACGCGCATCGCCTGATATACGTACGCTCTGCCAGACAGCGGATCGCGTATAGCGCCGCCCAAACACGTTGCCGCACCGCCGAACGGCTCGATCTCCGTCGGATGGTTGTGCGTTTCGTTTTTATAAAGTATGTACCACGGTTCGACACTGCCGTCGCGCATGACTATATCCTGTTTGATCGTGCATGCGTTTATCTCCGGCGATATGTCCTGCGCGTCGAGACAGCCCTGCTTGCGCAAAACTTTGGCGCCTATCGTCGCCACGTCCATGAGCGACGGATACTTGTCGTCACGACCTTGGTACATTGCATTGAACATGTCCGTATACGCCGCATACGCCCGCTCGATATGCGGATTGTCCGACTTGATCTTCGTTTTAAGCGCGGTAAGGAACGTCGTGTGCCGGCAGTGATCCGACCAATACGTATCGATGACTTTAAGCTCGGTGTACGTCGGCTCTCTGCGCTGGGCGCGGAAGTACGACTGCACGAAAACGAGATCGTCGAGACTCATCGCAAAACCCTGCTCTTTATAGAACGCCGACAGCGCTATATACGATTTCTGCGAAAACCCGTCCACCATTTGCGCCGGCTCGGGCGGGGCTATCTTTTGTTCGAGCGTATCCGGTTTTTCAAGCGATGCAAGGCGGCTTTCGACGGGGTTTACGAGATAATTCTTTATGGCGGCAAGCTGTTTTTCGTTTGCCGTCATCGCATACACCGTCGCGCAGCGCACTTGCGGCTTGTCGCTGCTTAAAAGCAACTGAACGCACGCCGCTGCGGAATCCGCACGCTGATCGAACTGACCGGGCAGATACTCTATCGCGAAAAGCTCGCCGACAAGTTCCGGCAGCGTTTCGAAGTATATCTCGTCGGTAGCCGGCGTCGAGAATACGACCGGTACCGCGGCGTCGAACTGTTCGTCCGACAGTCCTTCCACATCGTAACGAATGAACATGCGAACGTCGGTATCGATACCGAGCGTTTCCGCGATGTCCGCTTTGATCGCGGCATTGCTCGCCGCGCGTTCAGTGTAAATTCTTTTTATCATGGTTTATCCTTATTAAAGTAATAAGTAAGAGTGAAAAGTGAAAAAGTAAAGCGCTGAAATAAGTAGTAAGTAAAAGTTAAAAGGTTTCGGTCGATATCCGGATCATTATAACAGATCTCTCGACTGCGCTCGAAATGACAAAAGTGTAAAACCCGATAGTTCTTACATTCGGACAATATTATAACGTCTCACAGTTTCGCGCCGATATCTTTCCGATAAAAACAGTCGTCGAACTTTATCTTTGCGATATTGTCGTACACCTTTTTGCGCGCCGTCGCAAAGTCGTCGGATGCGGCTTGTACGCACAGTACTCTTCCGCCGTTCGTCGCAAGTCCGCCTTGCTCGTCCCGTTTGACGCCTGCGAAGTACACGTTTACATCGTTGTCGACTGTATTCAGTCCGGAAATGTTACAACCTTTTTTATACTGCAACGGATATCCGCCACTCGCAAGCACCACGTTTATAGACTTTTTGTCCGACCAGCAAATATCGAGTTTATCGAGCGTGCCGTCCGTCGTCGCCTGCATTATTTCGTACAGATCGGATTCGAGCAGCGGCAGTACGCTCTGCGTTTCGGGATCGCCGAACCGCGCATTGTACTCAAGCACTTTTATATCGCGCTCGCCCGCCACCATAAGTCCGAAGTACAGAACCCCCGTAAACGGCGAACCTTCTTCTTCGAGCGCTTTAATTGTCGGTTCGACGATATTCTTCGCCGTATATTCGAGCTGTGCGGCGGTGAATATCGGGCAGGGCGAATATGCGCCCATGCCGCCGGTGTTGAGTCCTTTGTCGCCGTCGAAAGCGCGTTTATGATCGCACGACGTGGGCATAAGCGAGTAATGAACGCCGTCGGTAAATACGAGCAGGCTGACTTCGTAACCTGTAAGAAATTGTTCGATAACCACTTCGTCGCCGGCGGCGCCGAACTTCTTGCCGCGCATCATATCTTCGAGTGCGGCGACGGCTTCTTCTTCGTTTTGGCAAATCACGACGCCCTTGCCGAGCGCAAGCCCGTCCGCCTTGACTACGAGCGGATAAGCGCTCTTCTTAACGAATTCTTTAGCCGCGTCTATATCGGCAAACGTTCCGTATTCGGCAGTCGGGATCGCGTATTTTTTCATGAAATCTTTGGCGTACGCTTTTGACCATTCGAGCTTTGCCGCCGCTTTGACTGGTCCGAACGCGCGGTGTCCCGCCGCTTTGAGCTTGTCCACAAGCCCCATGGCAAGCGGATCGTCGGGCGCGACGACGGTATATTTTATCTCGGCATGACTGTCGACGTACGATACGATCCCGTCGATGTCGGTTGCGGACAGCCCGGTCTCGATAACGCCCATACCGGCATTACCGGGTGCGCCGTATATATCACCGACGTTTTTACTCGCTCTAAGCTTTTCGACGATGGCGTGTTCTCTGCCGCCGCCGCCTACAACGAGTATGCCGTCTCCGACGGTTTTTACCTCGTGAAGATCGACATAGCGTGCCGTCATTTTGATTTTTTGTTCTTTCATTTTTTCTCCGATTTGAAGATGTTCGTATGATACGGCAGGATTTCTCCGCTCCGTTCGCTTTGCTCACTTCGGTCGAAATGACAATATTGTTTTCATGTCATTTCGAGCGAAGTCGAGAAATCTCATAAATTAGTAAAACGACCGCACCTATTCACTTTTCACCATTACTTAGTGCGGCGCGCCGTGGCGTCAGTCTACGGATTACACAACATATTTCATTCGTTATATAAAGATTTCTCCGCTACGCTCACTTCGGTCGAAATGACAACATGCGGTGGTCGCGCATCAGAATAGTAAAGCATCAATTGCAATACGCGACGACATGAGTGTAACTACGCCTACGCAAGAATTGCGATTTGCCTAAGCAATCGCGCGTCAGGCGGGCAACAGTTGGCAAAGCGACGAAGGGAGTGTTTATGACGCCGCATCTCACATAGCATATATATTGTAATACATACCGTTGAGACAAGCCGACGAGCCGACACGACGCGAGCGTATTGCGCCTGAAATTTGTGCGTCAAGCAGGCGCGTCCCTCGAAGTCGTAGCAGCGCTACGTCGAGCGGGGCGCAACGAACTTAACGTGCAAATTTTAAGCAAGACGCCGCACGAGTGTCGGTAAGGAGGCTAATTAATGTTTGAAATGGCGATCGCCCACAAACACCATCGCAATTCCCGCTTCATCTGCCGCTTTGACGGAATCGGCGTCGCGCAGTGAACCGCCCGGTTGAATGATGGCGGTTATACCGGCTTCCGCCGCGGCGTGAACACAATCCTCGAACGGGAAGAACGCGTCCGACGCGAGCACGGAGCCTTTGGCTTCTTTGCCGGCATGCTCGATAGCCTGTTGCGCCGCCCAGATACGGTTGGTCTGGCCCATTCCTATACCGGTCGTCCTGCCGGGCTTACCTATCACTATCGCGTTGGACTTGGTGTGTTTTACCACTTTCCAAGCAAAAAGCAATGCGTCGATCTCTTCCTTGGTAGGCATACGTTTTGTGACTACGCCCGTGCCGTAGACGGTCTTGGTCTTGCCGCTTTGCATAGTCTCTGTCTTGACTTCCGCTTTACGTTCGAAAAGCCCCATGTCCTCGCCGGCAAGCAACGTGTTGTCGTACTGCTGTACCAAAAGCCCGCCGTACACCTTTTTCATGTCGTACGCCGTGTTTTCACGCTGCGCGGTGATATTGTTTATTTTGAGCAAACGAATATTCTTTTTGCTCTTTAAAACTTCGAGCGCATCGGCCGTGTAATCGGGCGCCATTACTATCTCGATGAAAATTTTGTTTATCTCTTCCGCGGTAGCTTTATCCACCGTACCGCTTATTGCGAGTATGCCGCCGAACACGGACACGGGATCGGATTCATACGCCTTTAAGTACGCCTCGTGAATGGTTTTGCCCGTACCCACGCCGCAGGGATTGGCGTGTTTACAGGCGACGACCGCAGGCGTAGAGCCGAACTCTTTGAGCAATTCGAGCGCGCCGTTCGCGTCGTTTATGTTGTTATAGGAAAGTTCTTTGCCCCAAAGCTGTTCCGCCGCGGTAAGCGCGCCGACGCGAGCGGTCTGTTCTTTATAGAATACCGCAGACTGCTGGGGATTCTCGCCGTAACGCAATTCCTGCGCTTTATCGTACGCGAACGTTATATGCTCGGGATATTCGATGCCGAGAATGCGCTGCATATACGAGCTGATAAGCGAATCGTACGCCGCCGTGTGACGGTATACTTTATACGAAAGCGACAGACGGAACGTAAGATCGTCCGTGCCGTTTTCTATTCTTTCAAGCACTTCGGAGTAGTCGCTCGGCTCGCAAACGACCAATACGCCGGGATAGTTCTTTGCGGCGCTTCTGAGCATCGTCGGTCCGCCGATATCGATGTTTTCTATCGCCTCTTCCAGCGTGACGCCCGGCTTTTCTATCGTCTGCTTGAACGGATAAAGATTGACCGCCACAAGGTCGATCGTGCCGTATCCCATTTCGCCGAGACTCGCCATATGCTCGGGCACGTCGCGCCGTGCCAAAAGACCGGCATGCACTGCGGGATGCAAAGTCTTGACCCTGCCGTCGAGACATTCGCGAAAGCCCGTTACGTCCGAAATGGATATGGCTTTTATGCCGTTATCCTTTAACGTTTTGAGCGTACCGCCCGTAGATACGATCTCGAACCCGAGCTTTTCGAGTTTCTTACAAAAATCCACTATTCCCGTTTTGTCGCTTACGCTTACGAGCGCGCGACGTTTTGCTGTCTTTGCCATGATATCTCCCGTAAAATTTTAATGCTTGTTTTTTTGTCGCGGCGCATGCCGCATATCGGTGTTATCTTCACTCAGCGAGCAGTTTGAAATACTCGACGACGTTCTTGCCACCCTTGACTTTGAGCGCGTATTCCGTACCGCTGTGCGTAAAACGGATGCTCTTACCGAACAACCCGCCTTTTATGCTCAAACGTTCGATCTTGTCTATCGAATCGGAAAAGATTTTTTCGAGCGCGGCGGTCGCGAGCGTTATAACGTCGCCGTTAACGCAAAGATATTGCGTTTCGCCTCGGGATACGACTTCAGCCGCAACGCCTGCCTCGTCGGCATAACCGAGTTCTATAAGTTTATTTAAAATTTCGCCCATTACTCGCACTCCTTACAAAGTTTCGCTACCGCCTCGACGAGCAAGTCGTGTTCGATATTATCGAGTATACGCTTTTGCAGACTCTCCGGCGTATCGGTGGGAAGAACGTCGAGCGAACGCTGCATGATTATCTCGCCGGTATCTATACCGCCGTCCGAATAATGCACCGTCGCGCCGCTCTTTTTCTCGCCCGCCGCTATCACCGCCTCGTGAACGTGTATACCGTACATACCTTTGCCGCCGAACTTGGGCAAAAGCGCCGGATGGATATTTATTATCCTGTGTTTGTACCCGTTTATGAGCGGCGCCGTGAGAATACCCAAATACCCCGCAAGCACGATGAGATCGACTTTGTATCTGTCGAAGATCTCTTTGACGGACTCGTCGCGTTTAACGTCGCTCTCGAAATCGGCTTTGCGCCTGACGTAACAATCTATGCCGGCGCGTTTCGCACGTTCGATCCCGTATGCTGCGTCGTTACTCGACACCGCGACTACTATCTTACCGTCGAACGCACCGTTCTTTTCGCCGTCGATGAGCGCCTGAAAATTCGTGCCGCCGCCCGACAGCATTACCGCGATCCGTTTCAAAGTATCACGCCCTCGCCGGCAACGGTTTCGCCGATGATATACGCTTTTTCGCCGAGCGCGGTTGCCGCCTTTACAAAAGCGTCCGCGTCGTCCGGTTTGATTGCGGCGACCATGCCGATACCCATATTGAACGTATTGTAAAGTTCCTTGTTTTCCAATCCCGACTTTTCCGCAAGCAGCGAGAAAATGTCCGGACGCGGGAACGATCTTACATCCACTCTGCAACCTACGCCCTTAGGGAAAATACGCGGAATGTTTTCGATAAATCCGCCGCCGGTGATGTTTGCAAGACCCAAAATTTCGAACTTGTCAGCAAGCGCCAAAACGCTCTTAACATACAAATGCGTGGGCGTAAGCACGATATCGAGCAAAGACTTTCCGAGCGATCTGTCTTTATCGAGCGCCTCGACGTCCTCGCCGAGAAGTTTGCGCACGAGCGAAAATCCGTTGGAATGAAGTCCGCTTGACGCAAGCCCAACGAGCGCGCAACCGGGTTTGATGCCGCTGCCGTTGATTATCTTATCGCGCTTTACGAGTCCGACGGAGAACCCCGCAAGGTCGTATTCGCCGTCGCCGTACATGGACGGCATTTCCGCCGTCTCGCCGCCGACGAGCGCGCAGCCCGACTGCTTGCACCCGTCCGCTACGCCCTTGACGATATCCGCCACCACGTCAGGATCTATCCTGCCCGTCGCTATGTAATCCAAAAACAACAGCGGCTTTGCGCCCTGACAAACTATATCGTTTACGCACATCGCCACGCAGTCTATACCGACGGTATCGTTCTTGCCCGATAAAAACGCATACTTGAGTTTTGTCCCCACACCGTCCGTACCGGCAACAAGCACGTCGCCGTTTTCGCCGTCGAGCGAATAGAATCCGCCGAACGATCCGAGACCTTGCAATACGTTTTTGTTAAACGTGCTTGCGGCGTGCGCTTTGATCTTTGCAACCGACTCGTATCCGCGGTTTACGTCCACGCCCGCGTCGGCATAAGTGATCTTATTTTTATTGTTATCCATAGTTATCCGTCCTGTTTCAATGCATAAGGCGCGCCGTTGAACCGCGGTACGCCTTAAAAATGTATGTATATGTGTATACTACTCTTTCAATCCTATACGGCGCATCATTTCGTGATATGCGCCTTCCACGCCGCCCATGTCTCTGCGGAAACGGTCTTTGTCGAGTTTTTCTTTCGTCTTGCTGTCCCAGAATCTGCACGTATCCGGACTGATCTCGTCGGCAAGGATTATCTTGCCCTTGTATCTTCCGAACTCTATTTTGAAGTCGACAAGATCTACGCCCACGCCGGCAAAGAACGCTTTGAGTACGTCGTTGACTTTGCGCGCGATTTTTTCGATGGCGTCAAGTTCTTCTTTAGTCGCCCAGCCGAACGCGAGCGCGTGATCGGCATTTATCATGGGATCGCCGAGTTCGTCCGATTTATAGTACAGCTCGAGTACGGGCATTGACGGTATGGTACCCTCGGGCAGTCCCGTACGCTTGGAAAGCGAGCCGGCGACGACGTTGCGCATAATGACTTCGAGCGGAACGATCTCGACATGCTTTACGAGCGTGCGACGTTCGGAAAGCTCTTCAACGACGTGCGTTTCTATACCTTCTTTTTCGAGCATGCCCATAAGGTAATTGCTCATGCGGTTGTTGATAACGCCCTTACCGACTATCGTGCCTTTTTTAAGCCCGTTGAACGCCGTCGCATCATCCTTGTAGTCGACGATAACAAGATCGGGATCGCTCGTCGCGTATACCTTTTTCGCCTTGCCCTCGTAAAGCTGTTCTTTCTGTTCGACTTGCATATTTGTTCTCCTTGAGAAGTTACGCGACACGCATATCCGCGCATCGGTCGTCTTGTCATACTATTTACTGTACTTTTCGCACAACTGAGCGTCGTCCGCGAGCGTCTTACTGCGCATATCCGCAACGTACTTTTCGTACTCTGCGGTGAGCTTATCGTCGTCTGCCGCAAGCATTCTCACGCACAAAAGCGCCGCATTTGCCGCCGCATTGACGCCCACAACCGCGACGGGTATGCCGCTCGGCATGGGCAGGATGGAAAGCACGCTGTCCAGCCCGTCGAGAAACGACGTGGAAACGGGCAGAGCAACGACCGGCAGCGTAGTCGCCGCGGCGAGTACTCCGCCGAGATGCGCGGCTTTGCCGGCTACCGCTATTATCGCGCCGTAACCGTTTTGTCGCGCGGTATGCGCAAACTCCGCCGCCTCGTCCGGCGTACGGTGCGCGGATAGCACTCTTAGCGTATACTTAACGCCGAAACCGTCCAAAGTTTCGAGCGCGGGCTTTGCCTTGTCGAAGTCCGACTTCGATCCCATTACTATCGCTACTTTTCGCATGTGCCGTCAACCTCCGACTCGTCGAAACAATTCACGTTTATTGTAATACAATACATATAAAATGTCAATCAATTTAGCAGTTAACAACGACTTAATCACAATTCCGAACCCATAATCGGCAAAAGCTCTTGACTAAAAACAAAGTTTGCTATATAATGATATAGGTTCATAATCCCGTATCGGGATAATATATTCCACGGAGCAGTCATGAAACTACTTACAAGTTCGATTTGCAAGCAGGGCGGAAGAGAATACAATCAAGACTATCTCGACCAGCTGGTTACGGACGACGGCGCATGCCTTGTGGTGTGCGACGGACTCGGCTCGTATTACGGCAGCGAGGTCGCAAGCCGCATTTGCGCTACGCATATTATCGACGCATACTCTCAGGTAAAAGCGGTGGACGCCGAACGCGCGGTCAAACCCGAATACTGCCAAAGTTACATACAGTCGGCGCACAATCGCGTCGTCGACGAAAAAGAAAAGAACAGCAAGATCCGTTCGTCATGCACGACGGTAGCGGCGGTCGTAACCGATTTCAATTCGACCGTGATCTCGCACATCGGCGATACGCGCGTTTATTTCTTCAAGAATTTCAAGCTTCATTTTCAGACGAAAGATCATTCCCTGTCGCAGATAGCGGTAGAACTCGGCAAGATCCCGCTGCGCGACATACGTTCGGACAAAGATCAGAACAAGCTGACGCGCGTTCTCGGCTCGGATTACTACATCCCGCCCGACTGCGACATATATAACAATCCGCTCATGCCGGGCGATGCGTTTATTCTATGCACCGACGGGTTTTGGGAATATGTTTACGAAGAAGAAATGGAAGAGGACCTTGCCGTTTCCGCCACGCCGGAAGAAGCGCTTGCTCGAATGGAACAACGCCTGCTCGCACGCGTGACCAAGTACAACGACAATTATTCTGCCATAGTAGCGATCGTCACGGGAGATTAGTATGGCAAGGATACGTACCAATAAAAACATATGCTTATACTGTTTCGGCGATCTCGACTCGAGCCGCGTTTGTCTTAACTGTCATCACAAAGCCGACGACACCCCGTCGCCGCCCCATCACCTGCCGCAGCGTACCGTTCTCGGCGCGCAAAACCGTTATCTTGTAGGCAAAGCTTTGGGCGAAGGCGGATTCGGTATCACCTATCTCGCCTGGGACTTGCAGCAAGGCATTAAAGTCGCTGTCAAGGAATATTTCCCGTCCGGATATGTAACGCGCGTCGCAGGCAACAATCAGGTCATAATCAACTCCAAACAGAACCAAGCCGCAAGCAACCGCGGACTTAAACGTTTCGTGGAAGAAGCACGTGCGCTCGCCAAGATAAAAAATCTGTCCGGCGTAGTCAATGTCAGAGACTTCTTCTCCGCCAACGGCACGGCATACATCGTCATGGAGTTTCTCGACGGCGTATCGCTCAAAAAATATTTGCAGCGGCGCGGCGGCAAGCTCGGCACGGACGAGATACTCACCATAATGCGCCCCGTCATGGAATCGCTCACGCAAGTTCATAAACTCGGGCTTATTCACCGCGATATTTCGCCGGACAATATTCTTATAACCAAACACAACGAAGTCAAGCTCATAGACTTCGGCGCGGCAAAGTACAGCAACCCCGACGGCAAATCGCTTTCCATCGTTCTCAAACAGGGTTTTGCTCCGCCCGAACAGTACGACTCGCACGGCGAGCAGGGACCGTGGACGGACGTTTACGCGCTCGGCGTTACGCTGTATTACGCGATTACCGGCTCGCTCCCGCCCGAATCCATTCGCGTCATGATGGGCAAAGACACGATAAAACGCCCGTCCGAACTCGGTATCGACATCGATCCCGGCGTGGAAAATGCGCTCATGAAATCACTTGCCGTGGATAAGAAAAAACGCTATCAGGACGTGCAGCAAATGATGAACGGGCTTTACAACCCGAGAGCGCCGCGAAGAACCGCCGCAACGGCTACGGCCGCCAAGCCTGTCGTTACGCCGCAAAAATCGGTAATACCGAGAACGGCTGCCGGCATTTCGTCCACCACGTCGAATACGATAGGCGCCAAACAAAGTTCGACCGATCGCCCCGCAACCGCAAAGCCTGCGGCAAGCAGACCGGCAGCGTCCGCGGCGAAACTCTCGACGGCTGCCAAGCCCGCATCGTCGACCGTTAAACCGGCGTCCCCCGCCTCACGACCGTCCGCCGCAACAGCAAAACCCGCGGCGAGCAAACCTGTCGCAAACAAACAGTCCAATCAAGTCGAAACCACAAAGACGAAAAGCAAATCTTCGGTATTTTCCAAACTGTTCAAAAAGCAATAATCGGATATAATATGCAAACACGAATAAGCGCGGCGACACAATATAATATCTCCGCGCTTTTTTGTGCGATAAATCAAAAATATGAGATTTCTCGACAAGCTCGAAATGACACAACGGGACGGCGATTTGTATTCTTAATTTACGATAAGCATTTTCATTGCTTACTTCGTAGGGAACGACACATCGGCGTTCCGTTTGTTATCGTAAAGCAATTATATTGTGTAATTCGTAGGGCAGGCAGACCGTCTGCCGTTTCACAAATTTTGCCTTGCCACTCACGGAGCGCAAGGGTCTGCGCTCCCTACAAACGTCGTTTCTGTATTAGCGTTACGGTAAAGCAGAGACTCGGGACGATGACAAAAACGCAATCTCCTTTACCTACCGTAAAGCAATTATATTGTGTAATTCGTAGGGCAGGTAGACCCTTGCCTGCTGTTTCACAAATTATTGCCTTGCACACACGGAGCGCATGGGTCTGCGCTCCCTACGAACGTCTTTCTGTTATTGCTTTACGA
>CAJUQF010000039.1 GCA_910588315.1 uncultured Christensenellaceae bacterium
GAAACATGCCGTCTTGTCAGGACGCGGCTATGTGGAGCGTTACGGACGGCGGCAACGGCAATAACAGATTGGAATACCGTCCGGAACTCGCGCGCGAGGGCCATTCCACAGCCGCTATAAACGGCGGTGAGGACTCCAACTCGATTTTTACTTTCAAAGCGCCGTCGCGCGGTGGGCTTAATTGGAAGGATTACGATTTTCCGACGGACGGTTCTGCGACAGTGTTCTTCTTCGATTATCGCATCGTGGCGCCCGCAGGCACATCGCCCAACTTCCGTGTGCTTGTAAGGGATATGAACGGAACTTACGAGTTTGTTTATCTTACGGGTGCTGGTACATTCTATTACGAAGTGGAATATACGCTCGATTCGTTCATGATCAACTGTCCCGCGTCAAGCCCGACCGAAGTGCAAGGCTGCGCTCTTTATATCGATAATTTCGGGTTCGGCGTAGAGATGACGGACGAGCGCGTATCCGTGCTTACCGAGACAGCCGCAAACGTAGTACACGGTCAAAGCGAAACGGTAAAGCTTGCCGGTACGTTCGACCCGTCGCTCAAAATAGTGTCGCTTACGCGTAAAGGCACAAGCGAGTGGGATACTTCCGTAAAGCATACCGCGGAGCGTACTTGTGATTTTGCACCGATGAACGGCGACTATATCGCTATTGCGGCAGACGGTTTGGTTCTTTCCTCGGCGCTTGTCGACCAAGCTTACGGCACGACGACATATAAGGTCGCATTCGATAACGGCAGATCGGTCGAGTTTACGTTGAACAGTAACCTTGTGGTTTACACGAATTACGACGAGACTTATGTGTTCGATACGCGCACCGACAACACGCCGTCGTGTCAAGACACAAATATGTGGGGCGTCGTCGCGGACGAGTACGGAAATCACAGGCTCGAGTATCGTCCCGAACGCGCGGAGCTGTGGCACTCGTTGCAGGCTATAAACGGCAGCAACTCGGATAACAGTATACTCATGTTCATAGTCGAAGGCAGGTCCTCGGATGATTGGATGACTTATTCCGTTCCCGACAACAAAAAAATAATAATATCGTTCGATTACGAGATAGTGACCGACGGCAAAACCCCGAACTTTACTTTTGTTTGGTGGAATATGGACGGCGGTTCGGAGAAACGTAACGAGGTGCGGATTTTGGACCAAGGCGAAAAGGGTACGTTCTATCTCGAAATACCTGCGGACGTTGTACTCACGGGCGCGAAGATATGCTGTCCCGCATCGAACCCGGCCGAAGTGCAAGGCTGTGTTATGTATCTCGACAACTATTATATCGGCGTACAGGATTGATACAAGGAGATCGAAAATGAAAAATAAAAAAACGAAAATATTAACGGCGCTGGCGATAGGGCTTGCCCTGTCGATGCCGATAGCGGCGTCATCGGCGGCGGTCGCAGACACTGTCGACTATACGGTGTCAGGCGGTCGCATAACGATAGATTTCGAACGAGAGGACGACGTATATAAATTCTACCGCTATTCGGAGTTTGCCGATAATATGCCGTACGTTCGAGACGGCGCGATGTACGCCTGGGTGCTTGCCGAGCAAAAGATGATACTTTCGGGCAAGGTTTTCACCGACGTGCAGGTCGATGTGGATATTTCGCCGATAGGCAAGAATGGTAAGATCGATTCGGGCATTTATATCGGCGCGAGCAATGCCGGCAATAAAATGGACGGGATCAACGCGTGGGAAGTCAATATAGAACACGCCCCGGGTTCGGATACATACTGGCTCAAACTGCACAGGTTCGAACAAAAATGGATACGCGACGAGATGATCGAAGTTGGCGGACTCGGCTATACGACCGACGATATGCATCTTCGAGTTACCGTAAAAGACGGAACGCTTTACGCATTTCTTAACGGCAGCGATGCGCCTGCGCTTACGAAAAAGATCGGTGAAACTGCGCGCGGCATGGTAGGATTGCGCAATTTCTACGCGCCGGTGCGATTCGATAATTTCTCCGTCGTAGGCGAATCTGTCGATGTCGATTTTGCCGATATGCGCGCACTGCAATCGCTCGCGGAACAGCGGTTAAAAGATAATTTGGCGGAAGAAAGTAAGCGCGAACTCACTGCCGCGATAGAAAGAGCCGAAGCGGCGAATATTCAAGTCGATGCGGACGAGGCTGCCGCTATGCTCGCGTCTGCGCTCGATCGCGCGCAAGATAAGCATACTTTGGAAGAACTCGCCGTACTTTTGCAAAAAGCGGGAGATATAGCAAACCCCGACGGCGAAGTTTACACAGCAAACAGTTATGGCGCGCTTTTGGCGGTAAAGAGCGTTTGCGAGTCGCTGACGATCGCCGACGGCGAATATGAAATATCGTATTGGTATAACAGGCTCGACGAGAAAATAAACGGACTTGTTAAATATGTCGAGGAGGAACGATAGACAATGAAAAAAATAATCGCTACAATATTATCGGCGGCGTTTGCGCTTTCCGCGTTCGGTTGCGCGGCGAACCTGCCTGTCTCGGCAAAAGATAACAAAAACGTCGGAACGACGTCGTCGGAGGAAGTTATGGCGAATACGCCCAAGGTAAAACAACAGTACGATGATCTGCTCGCACATCCCGAAAAGTTCCCGGTAAACTTTGTTTACGACAATGTTTATTATTCGGGATTCGGTTCGAAATATTTTAAGGAGTTGTCGCGCGAACGCGTCGAAGAGAACGGCAACACGAAAGTCGACATCACTTTCTCGTTAGATGCTAATGTAAACGTGTTGTTAAAGACGGTATACTATCCGTCTTACGATGCGTACGACTACACGGTGTATTTCGAAAATGTCGGCAACGGCAACAGCGGCGTACTCGAAAAGGTCAATGCCATCGACATAAACGTCAAAGGCAAAGACGCCGTGCTTAAGGGCATACTCGGAGATCATGGCAATCAGTATGCGCCGTACGAATACGATCTCAAAGAAAAGGACGTCAATTTTACGTCGACGCTCGGCAGATCGTGTCATATTTATTTCCCGTACTTCAATCTCGAAACGGCGGACGGCGGCGCGCTTTTCGCTATCGGTTGGGCGGGTACTTGGCAGGCGGACTTCAAGTATGACGCTAAGAGCGAGACCACGCGCTTTGTCGGCACCGGCACCGTCGGTATGCGCACATACTTAAAGCCGGGCGAGACGGTACGTACTCCGCTCATGGCGGCGGTGTTCTATGACGAGCGCGACGAAGACAAGGCGATGAACAAGTGGCGGCAGTGGGTGATAAACTGCAACATGCCGCGCGAAAACGCCGATACAGACCTTCCCGTTCAGCCGTCGATCAGCTCAAGTTTCGACGGTGATACCGGCCTTCCCACAAGCGACGGCAGTATATCGGAGCGCTACGACACATGGCAACGCACATTCGACGCGCTTACGCGAAACGGCGTTAAATTGGATTTCCGCTGGTTCGACGCGGGCTGGTATGTCAAGCCCAACGGACAGAGCAACCCCGAACTCGATTGGTGGGGTACGGTGGGTACCTGGCAACTCGACCCGTACAAGTGGCCTAACGATACGTTCAAGCAGTCCGTCGATTACGGTCATGAACTCGGCACCAAAACGCTCGTTTGGTTCGAGCCGGACCGCGTGACATATCTCGACGATATGGTAAAGCGTCACGGATATAAGCGCGAATGGGTGCTTACCAACAATGCGTCCACATATCTCAATAACATCGGAATACCCGAGTGTCTCGACTGGACGGTCGATCGCATAATCACGTTTATGGACGAGAACGACGTCGACCTTTATCGCGAGGACTATAACTTCGACGCCGGCGCATTTTGGGATATCGGCGACGGCTATCAGGGCAAGAATCGCAAGGGCATTTCCGAAAATCTCAACATTCAAGGGCATTACGAACTGTTTGACCGTATCATCGAATACTGCGCCGAGAACGGTAAATGCACGTATGTGGACAGCTGTGCGTCGGGCGGCGGCAGGAACGACCTCGAAACCATTCGCAGATCCGTACCGCTCCTTCGCAGCGACAGCGACCGCACGACGATAGAATTGCGCCTTGCGTTCACGACACGGCTCACGCGCTGGCTCCCGTACTCGGGCGCGACCGCAAAAGAGGCGGGCGGTCAGCTCGACGTAGGTGCGATTGATACTTATATTTTGCGCGGCTCGTACTTGCAACACATGACTTTTTCGCAAAAGTGGTCTATCGACGAGGATAAGATCGATTGGGACGGACTTAAAAAGTGCAAAGCCGAGTGGGACGAGGTAAAACAGTATTTCTATAACGACTTCTATGTGCTTACGCCATTCCGCGCTACAACCGACCGTGTTAATTGGACGGCGTACATGTACTTCGACGCGAAAAAGGACAGCGGAGTAGTTCAGGCGTTCAGACTGCCCGATTGCAAGGATGCGCAGTATACGATAAAGGTCAAGGGCGTCGACCCCGAGCATTATTACGCCGTGCGCGACGTTGACGGCATAAATTCCGTTGCGAAAGTAAAGGGCAGTGAGCTTATAAACGGTTACACGGTCACCGCCGCGGATCCGCGCACCGCATTGTTGTTGTTCGTCGAACCGGTAAAATAAGACAGGAATAATTGCATATGCAAAATCACGGACATCTCGTAAAGTTTGTCCGTGATTTTTTGTAAAAAGAGATCTCTCCGCTCCGCTTGTGGCAAGGCAATAATCGAAGAAACGGCAGCCAAGAGTCTGCCTGCCCTACGAATTACACAATATAATTGCTTATCGTAAAACTTTAACAGAGAGATGTTTGTAGGGAGCGCAGACCCTTGCGCGCCGCTTGTGGCATGACAATAATCCAAATAACGGCGGTCAAGGGTCTGACCGCCCTACGAATTGCGCAATGAAATTGCTTATCGTAAAGCAATAAAAGAATGGACATATACGGATATTTGTATATGGAATTATCGTAAAGCAAATATAGAGCGATGTTCGTAGGGAGCGACGCCCCGGCGCTCCGCTTGCGGTAAAGCTATAATCCGAGAAGCGGCAGACGGTCTGCCTGCCCTACGAATTACGCAATGTAATTGCTTCGTGTAATAGATCTCTCCGCTCCGCTTACGCTCCGGTTGAGATGACAATACTGTTTTTCTGTGTCATTTCGAGCTTGTCGAGAAATCTCATAAATTAAAAACTCGACCGATTTTTCGTCTATCTAAAACGTATAACCGTCCGCTCTGCCGCAATTTCCGCAGCAGGAGGTTTCGCGCGATTGAGAATTCGAAAGGACTCTGCCGTCGCTGTTTTTCGAATTCATCAAAAGAAACATTATGACGAGTTGGTTTATGCTTTCCGTACCGCCGCCGTTCTCGAGCATAAGTATAAGCATAAGTAGGTTAAAAATATCGTCTGACATGCTTTATCGCTCCTAAATTCCGATGGCACATTCATCATGTGGGACTAACTGCACGCGTTTTGCGCAGTTTCGTTGCCGAACAAATTTAACAATGTATATGCGAAAATTGTCGAAAGTGTGAATACGGCTCATAAAATTATTTATCGGAATTTTTTCGATTCGGGAAATTTCGAGCGATTTTCGCAAAACCCGCATTGACAAAATTTTTAATATATGTTATATTGCACATATATGAACATGACAGCCAACATGTTATTGCTCGACAGTATGACAGCCGACAAGGTGGAAAAGAGTTTGCCGCCGGGAAACAGTTTGCTCGCGCTCGCGGATTTCTTCGATGCGCTCGGCGACGTTACGCGGCTCAAGATACTTTCCGCACTCACCGTCTCGCCGATGTGCGTGTCCGATCTGTCCGTGCTTACGGAACTCAATCAGACGACGGTCTCGCATCAGCTTCGCATACTGCGCGCCGCTAAAATAGTGGAAAGCAGACGGCAGGGCAAAGTAATATTTTACAACGTTTCGGGCAGGGTCCCGACCGTCATGAGCGACGCCGTTTGCGCCGTTATCGCAGACTGACGCGGCGCAAACTAATGACGGGATTATAAGATTTTACGCCGGATCGCGGCGTACTGTATATGCTATTGGCTTCTTACTTAACAACGGATAAAAAGGAAAAACAACTATGATCATTACCGAAAAATGGGATGCGGTGCTTGCCGCGGAATACGAAAAACCGTATTTCAAAACGCTTATGGAATCTGTCGATCGCGAGTATGCGCGTTACGAGGTCTATCCGCCGCGTGAGCGGATTTACGCCGCCATGCAGCTCGTCGATTACGATAAAGTGCGTGTCGTCATTCTCGGTCAGGATCCTTATCATGGTGCGGGACAGGCAAACGGACTTGCGTTTGCGGTAAACAACGGCGTTATACCACCGCCGTCGCTCGTTAATATTTTCGCCGAACTCAAGTCCGATCTCGGGATCGATCCGAACGACGATACGACGTTGGTCGGTTGGGCGAATCAAGGCGTGCTGCTGTTAAACGCGTCGCTCACCGTGCGTGCCGGCGAGGCGCAGTCGCACAGCTCGCTCGGTTGGCATAATCTTACCGATGCGGTTATTTCGTCGCTCAATCGCAGAAACGACCCGGTAGCATATATTCTCTGGGGCGCGAGCGCTCGCGAAAAAATGTCGCTCATCGATTCGCGTAATTTTATCGTAACGTCCGCTCACCCGAGTCCGCTGTCCGCTTACCGCGGTTTCTTCGGGTCGAAACCGTTCTCCAAAGTCAACAGCTGGCTGAGTTCCATCGGCGCCGCGCCCGTGCATTGGCAGCTTACAGGCAGATACGAACCGGCGGATTATTATAAGCACGCAGACAGAATTTTCAGAGCGTAGGATTCGCGCAAAGTATGTTTGAAGGGATTTTCGCGTAATTCATAAAACAGTCGCGACATATCAACGACGGAATGAAAGAATTATTCGTTCCGTCGTTTTTTCGTTATGGAAATATCCAAGCGATAATTTTGCCGTAAACCAATAATCCGTGGAGCGGCGGTCAAGGGTCTGACCGCCCTACGAATTGCGCAATGTAATTACTTATAGTAAAGCAATAGCAGAAAGATGTTCGTAGGGAGCGACGCCCCGGCGCTCCGTGTGTGGTTAAGCAATAATCGAAGTAGCGGCAGACGGTCTGTCTGCCCTACGAATTACACAATGAAATTGCTTTGCGATAGGCGAGCGAAAATATTTTACGCTTTTGTCGAAAACGATTAGTATTATGAATATTCGACATGTCGAAAAGAGCGAGTATTATAAACTTTCGACAATGCGGATATTGCGGGTATTATAACGTTTTCGACAAATATGCAAACATGTCGTATTTATCGGCAGCGGGGTTGACAATGTTTCGGCTATGTGCTATACTTGCCGTATGGATGAGCAGAATGAAAAATCTATAAGTTCCGATAACGCGCCTGCGCCCATCGTTCCTTCCGAAGAGCCTGCTGTTATTGCCGAAGATAAATCGGTCGTAGGCGACGTTTCGCACGCGCTAGCCAATACGGAGCCTGTACATGAATTCGAGTCGGAGTATTCTGCCGACGACAGCATGCGCGGCGGTTATGCGTCGGTCAAGGGAAATCGTGCGTCCAATAATAAGTTTATTTGGATAGTGATCGCCGTAATGACGGTCATGTGTTTTGCGGTAGGGATCTGTTCGTCGCTTCTCACGGCGCATTTTATGCGCGGCGGAGAAAAGCCGCCCGTCATAAGCACGAGCGGCGAACTTCAGCAGAACATCGCCGCCGTCGTCGATGCGCGCAAAACGAGCATTTCGGAAGTGCAGTGCGGCGGACTTTCCGCGAGCGGAATCGTTATGAAACGCGACGGCGCGGATGTTATAGTGCTTACCAATGCGCACGCTATCGCGGCGTACGTCACCGATAAGCAAGCTCCTGCGGTCAGGTTTTACGGCGAGGATGCTTATTATCAAGCGTCGGTCATCGGCTACGACGGACATTACGACGTGGCGGTGTTGAGCGTAACGCACGACACGAAGTTTACGGTATACGATCTTGACGGCAGCGAGTTCTTTTCGTCCGATCTTAAATATAACGAAGGCGATTACGTCGTGTCCATAGGCAATGCCATGGGTATGGGTATAGCGTGCTACGACGGGATAATTTCCAAAAAGAGCGAACTTCTGGAATGTAAAGAACTGTTCGGCGCGGAAGGTAAAAAGACAGTGCCTGTAGTTCGTACAACCGCGGTCATAAACGCCGGCATGAGTGGCGGCGGAGTGTTCGACATGAAAGGCAATCTTGTCGGTCTCGGCACGTACAGGCTTGCCAATTCCGCCGGCGTCGGAGAGGAAGGCAGTGCGTCCACCGACGTTGAGGACACGGGATTCGCGACGCCGATATCCGTGCTGTATCCTATATACAAACGCATACTTGCAGACAATAACGGCGGTGCGGTAGCGCTCGCATCGATCTCGGCAAGAAAGACCAATACGTCGGCGATCGGCTGGTTGGGTTTGCCGTTCGGATTCAATTGCGAATATAAGCAAGGTCTGCTTACCGTCGCGTCGCTTGACGGCGGTTCGCCGCTATCGAGCGTCGAGACCGGCGACGTGCTGACGCGCATCGGCAACTACGAAGTCACAAATGATATTTGCGGCGCGATAGGTGCGTTGTTGTCGTACAAACGCCGCGGCGACGGTGCGGCGCTTACGCTTGCGCTCGACAGAAACGGCGCCGCGGTACCTGTCACCGTCAACGATTACCGTTATGCGTTGTAAATTTATCGATAAGATCTTAACCGTCGTCGCTGTTTTTGCGGCGACGTTTGCACTTGCGGGCTGCGGCGGAGATATCGCCGTTTCGCCCGATATCAAACCGCACTTGATATCGACTGCCGACGTCGATTATGTCGCGCCGATAGAACACCGCGAAGAATTCGTTATGCCCGCAGTGTCGGGAACCGACGATAAGGCTTATCGTGCGCGAATGGACTTGCTTTATACCGCTGTCGTGTACGACGGGAAAAAACCCGTGTTCGCAGAGAACGATCCGGCAAAGCCGGTGTACGATGCGGCTATCGCGCTTTTAAGCAGATATGTCCGGCAAGATTGGCACACGGGACCTAAAGGCGAATTCGAGATAGTGCACGCATTGCACGATTATTTGGTGAGTGCGATCGAATACGATTTTTCGCTGTATTCGTCGTTCTTATCGGGCGCCGACGTGTCGAACGACCCGTCGTTCCATATCGACGGAGTGCTGCTCAATCGCACCGCGGTGTGCGACGGACTGTCGCGTGCGTTCGTGTTTTTGTGCGCTATAGAGGGTATCGACGCGTTGCGTATTACAGGCTCGTTCGCGTCCGCGCCGCACGCTTGGAATAAGGTCAAGCTGGGCGGCGATTGGTATAATCTCGACGTGACGGGCGACGCCGTGTATTATTCGGTTGGCAGTGTCAGATACAAACAGCTGTCTCACGGATTTTTCCTGCTATCGGATAAAACGATTTCCGAGTTTAAACCGAACGGGTATGACTTTACGCCGTCGCCGTTTATCGCGGAGTGTGATTACGATTATCACGGTACGTGCGTTCAGTCCGTAGATATCGGCGGTAAAACATACAGTTCGGTCGTCGCGTCGAAGAATGCGCTCGTATCTATGTTCAAAGCGATAAGCGGGCAAAAGGGCAAAGTTGGTAAGATCGAACTAAAACTCGATTTCCCCGGCAAGACGCAAGTGAATATGGTCGATATGTATACCGATGATATCGCCGCGGCTTACGCGCAGCTCGACGATCCCGGTTTCGATTTTTCGACGTATGCAAAGCCGTATTTTCGTTTTCCGAACGGCGTGTATTTATTTTTAATGTATAAATGAGTTTGACGGTCGATCTATTCGGCCGCGCCGAAAGGCAAAAGCAATTTTTAATTCGGAGGTAGGTAAAATGAAAAAATTTCCGTTAGCGCTCGGGTTAAGCGTCTTGGCTGTTTTCGGACTGACTGCGTGCGGAGCAGGGGTGGAAAAGAAAATCTATAATTCCCCCGGTTTTATAATTGACGAAAACGGACATCTGATCGTCAATTACGAAGACGGTACGACCGCCGATCTCGGACTCGTTGTGGGTAAGCCCGGAGGTAAGGGCGAGCAAGGCGACAAGGGTGAACCGGGCGACCCCGGCGAAAAAGGCGAGCAGGGCGACAAGGGTGAGCAGGGCGATCCCGGCGAGAAAGGCGAGCAAGGCGATCCCGGCGAAAAAGGCGAGCAGGGCGACAAGGGTGAGCAGGGCGATCCCGGTGAAAAAGGCGAACAGGGCGACAAGGGTGAACCAGGCGACCCTGCGTACGGCATAGAAGAAATAGTTGTACGGGACGGGCATTTATTTATCAAATATGTCGGGTCCGCAGAATACATAGATTTGGGTATAGTGGGCGACAAAGATTTGTTCGGCGCAAAAGATAAAGCCGAGTATATGTTTACGTCGGTGTTCGATATCCCGGTCAAATACGGTGAAGTAAAGCTCACGGCCGAGCAATTCGCCGCGTTCTCCGTGGACCCGGGGATGTATATCAAGGGCGAATGCAGCGACGGTGCGACGGTTGCGTTTGAGCTTGACGGTAATATCCTGACGGCTGCCGTCGAATCCGAGAGTAAACTCGTACATGCGCAGTATCGACTGTATATATACGTATTGGGCGCGGAGGCGGAATTGTCCGTGGAATCCGTATGCGGCGCTGCCGTCGACGGCGGCAGCGTTCGGCTTAAAAAGTCTCAGTTGGACAGACTGCGTGTTTACGGGTTGGATGAATGTACTTATACTGCGTCGGAGCGCGCGACTGTCAGGTTCGCCGTTTTAGATGAAGAGCTTGTGTTTGCAAGCATATCCGAGGACCTGTCCGCTCGTAAAGAAATCAGAATAAAGTACGACGTTATGAATTACGATACGAGCTTTGCCATTAACGATGTAACAGGCATAGTGTCACAACCGCTGTTGTCCGAAAACAAGATATTGCTTTATCCGTAAACAATTAAAGCAATGGAAAATTCGACAGATATAAAAGGCGAGTTTTTCGATCCGCACTTCGGTTGTTTACGATATGATATCGCTCGCGGCGCAACGTTTACGGCGTCATACGATAAGGACGCCATGGCGCTTAACGTCAGCGTTACTGCCGAGGACGGCGAAACGACGCGCGAGTACGTTTACTCGGTAGGCAAGACGGGCGATTTCGGAAATCAAGACATAGACAATATGCCGTACAGCCAAGGTGTATTCGAATGGGATTTCGACCGCAAATGTTATGTGATGAATCGCCTCGATTCATGGTTCCGCGCCGCGCAGTTCGATATGAACGGTAAACTCATTTCCGGACTTTATTACGCTTACGAAATCGAAGTGGATATGACATGTTCCGGCAACGGTGCGGAATTCGTCATACAGAATACGGAAACCATGACCAACTATTCGCGTCTGTTTATGCGGTACGAAGACGGGGCTTATAAGATTTGTACCGACTATAAATCCAACGTCGATGTGTTCAGAGGATACAGGGCGCTTGCGACTGTCGAGAGCGGCAGAGTTAAGCTCGGAACGTTGCGCAACGGGAATACGCTTATTTACTTCGTAAACGGTACGCCGGTGTGGAAACAGGATCTGGCTTACGGCGTAACGAACATCATTATCGGCGGAGAAAAAGCCGAGACCTTCTTGCTGTCATATAAATACACGACCGACGAAACGGTCGCAAAAGCACAGTTCGATATATATAAGGACGCGTATAACGCGCCGCTTTTCGGAGACTCGGTGTTCTATCAGCCGCAGACTCAGGGAAGCGAATACGTAAAGACCGAAAACGGGTTCACCGTAGATCCCGCCGACGGTACATTATACAACACGTATTATTATCTTAACGGCACGGCGCTTATGGGAGAATACTATGACTTCGAGTCGACGATCGAGATAGGTGCGGGCAACGGCGCGCCGCAGGTTGCTGCCGGATATAAACTCATAAACGACGGCGGCAACGAGTTCAGAGTTTATCTGTGCGCGGACGGCGGCTCTTATAAAATCGTCGCGGACAACGGCGACGGCAGAGAAACGGCGTCTGTGGGCGGATACGGAAATAGGGTAAAACTAAAAATCTCGCTTCAAGGCGATACCGTGCGCGTTTATGCCGACGACGTCATGATCTTCGACATCGGCGCCGCATCGAGCAGGGTGGCGACCGACAGCACCGCTTCCGATTATACGGATACGAATGCAGTGATCGGCGTGACGGGGCTTAAACATCTCGGAATTATATACGGCGGCGCGGCAATATCGTTCGACGGCGTAACGTGCGATGCGGATTACATAAGAATAATCGATGCTTTCGGCGCGAAAGTGCGGGATCGTTTTACCGAACTCGACGCCGCCGCGCCGAGCGGGAAAACCGATCTGATGTTTATCGGCTCTACGCTTATGGAGTATTGGAAGACAAATCACGGTTTCGACGCGGAAGGTTTCGACGGAGTGAACGTCGCAATATCCGGTACGGTCGGTTCCGATTGGCTGCCGCTTATAGATAAGCTTATAGCGCCGTATGCGCCCAAAAAGATAGTGTTCGATCTCGATTCGACGGAAATATTCGAGCAAGGTAAAGAAGTTTCGCAGTCGCTTATCAGGTTTTTGAATGTCTTGCATGAAAAAACGGATGCTAAGATATATATTCTCTCGGCGATAGGTCTCTCTGCAAGATATAACGATTTTCGATTTGTCGGTGAAACGAACGGCGTTCTTTCGGAGTATGCCCAAAATATCGAATGGCTCACGTATGTCGATTATTATTCCGATATCGTATCGATAAACAGTAAAATCAAACAAGAGTTCTTGGATTATGACGGAATAAATTTAAATGCCGCAGGCTATCGCATAATCGCGGATAAAATAAAAGCGGCGTTGGTCGCGTGACTCACCGTTTAAACCGACGAATTTTGTAACGAGATTATGACACTTAAAAAGCCGCGAAATGTTTCGCGGCTTTTTAAGTATATATTATTGTCTTTTAATCGAAAGAAGATTCAGTCTTCCAAAAGCTTGCAAAGATCGCCGACTGTTTTGACGCTGTCTATCGCTTCGTCGTCGAGAGTTTTGCCTGTCTCCGACTCGAGATTGAACATAAGCTCCATGAGCGCGAGCGAGTCGGCTTTAAGATCGTCCTTGAACGAGGTTTCGGGTGTTATCGTCGACGGATCAAGCTCGAAGTATTCGGCGAGTTCTTTTCGTATTTGTTCGAACATGGTGTAGTCTCCTATATAATATTTATTATATTAAGTATACAGTTTTTGTTTGGGAATGTAAAGCAAACTTACTTAGAATTTTTTCTTTAACACGGCGCCGAGCGCTGCGGTCGTGACGAGATTGCGGTATCTGAGCAGCCATCCGTCTACGTCCGAATCTTTGGGACGGAGTTTCTTTTGACGTGCCTGCAATTCTTTTGCGGGAACTTCGAGCGAAAGCCGTCCGCCCGGTATGTCTATTTTTATTATGTCGCCGTCCTTGACGAGCGCGATCTTGCCGCCTTCCGACGCTTCGGGGCAGACGTGACCTATGGCTACGCCGCACGTCTCGCCGGTGAATCTGCCGTCGGTTACGAGCGCTACGTCCTTGTCGAGTCCCATGCCTATAAGCGCGGAAGTGGGCGAGAGCATTTCTCGCATGCCCGGACCGCCGGACGGCCCTTCGTATCGGATCACGACAACGTCGCCTTTTTTGATCTTACCGGAGTAGATCGCCGCGACGGCGTCCTCTTCGTTGTCGAAACACTTGGCTTTGCCGCTGAACGCGAGCATGCTCTTATCGAGCGCGGCGCGTTTTACGACGGCGCCGTCCTCTGCGAGATTGCCTTTGAGTACGGTTATGCCGCCTTTATTGGATATCGGCGAGTCTATTTTGTGTATGACGTTTTCGTCTTTGACATGTGCATGTTCGTACGCGTCTGCGAGCGCAGAGCCGGAAACCGTATATGCCGAGCCGTCGATGAGATTGCGTTTTGCCAGCTCGTGAAGCACGGCGGGAATACCGCCGGCGCGCCCCAAGTCATCCATATCGGTTTCGCAGGACGGCGAGAGTTTGCACAGAGTGGGGGTCTCGTCGGATATCTTTTTGACGGTTTCGAGATCGAGCGCGATATTGCATTCCGCGGCTATTGCGGTAAGGTGCAATACCGTATTCGTGCTTGCGCCAAGCGCCATGTCGAGAGTGAACGCGTTTGTGAACGCGCGTTTCGTCATTATCATGCGCGGGGTTATTGCGTCGCGCACGAGATCGCAGATCTTAAGTCCCGTCTTTTTCGCAATTCGTATACGCTCGCCGCCGTTTGCCATGGCGGTACCGTTGTACGCAAGCGACATGCCGAGCGCTTCGCAGAGACAGTTTATGGAGTTGGCGGTGTAAAGCCCGTTGCTGCTGCCGCAGCCGGGGCAGGCGACGTTTTCGAGCGCGGTGAGTTCGTCGAGCGACATCGAGCCGTTCTTGACGGCGGCTACGCCCTCGAATACGGACGAGAGTCCGACTTTCTTGCCTTTAAACGAGCCGCTTGCCATCGGTCCGCTCGCAACGAATATCGACGGGATATTGGCGCGTGCCGCGCCCATAAGCATGCCGGCGACCGTGTTGTCGCTTCCGGACACGAAAACCGCGCCGTCGAATGCGTGACCTATAAGCATGGTCTCCACACCGTCGGCAATAAGTTCGCGCGAGGGGAGCGCGTATTTATTGCCTGCGTGTCCCATGGCGATGCCGTCGCAAACGCCTATGGACGGTACGACTATCGGAACGCCGCCGCCCGCGTATACGCCGGCTTTTATCGCGTCGACTATACCGTCCAGATGCTTGTGACCCGGCACTATTTCCGACTTGGCGGAGACGATCGCGATAAGCGGTTTTTTAAGCTCGTCGTCGGTAAGCCCCAAAGCTTTAAACAGCGCGCGCTGCGGCGCTTTTTCGTATCCCGAATAAAGTTCTTGTGACATGTTTTATCCTTTCGATTTGATTATATTTTGAAATATTATATCATGAAAATATTCCGTTTGTCAATTTTTATGCAATAAAAAGAGTCGTAATAACACAATTACGACCCTTAAAACCGTGAATTTTATGGTTTTTTTATCAACCGAGCAGCGGTATACCGAATTTTCCGAAGAAGTTTTCGTAAACTGCCGGGACTTGAACGGCTATCGCGCTTGCGATAAGGAACAGCGCAAGACCGATAAACACGATGCGTAGTATCCAGCTTTCCGTCCAGCATAGGGCGTTGTACAACACGACCAAATACATAAGACACAGCACTACCGTACGTGTTATCGACATCGCTTTGATGACAGTCTCGCCGACGGAAGAGTACATCATTATCCAGCTTATGATCCATAGCGCGGCGTATGTCACAAGGATGATAACGGACAGGGTCCAGTCGAGTTTTTTCTTCATATTTTGCCTCCGATGTTTTTTACAATTTAATTATATACCGTCAATCTTAAAGATAAATATAAAGAAGATTAGAAAATGATTAAATTTTGTATTGCGTCGGATATCGAGCTTTATCGGTCGATCGTTTGACATTTTTTGTTTTAAATTATATAATTAACTCAGATAACAAAAACGGAGCTTGATGATGAAAGTAGTTTCCAAACAGAATAATTCGCATATGTGTTTGATTTGCGGGCTTGACAATACGGCAGGCGTTCGCGCGTCGTTTTACAACATGGAGGACGGCTCGGTCGGCGGGCTGTTTACTTTCCGCCCGGAACATCAGAGCTATCCGGGCAGGGTACACGGCGGCATGCTCGCCACCATGATCGACGAACTTGCGGGCAGGGTGCTTTGGGTGGACGAACCCGATAAGATCGGCGTTACCATGGATATAGAGGTGAAATACCGTAAGCCCGTGCCGTACGATACGCCGCTGAAAGGCCGTGGGCAGTATGTGCAAAAGCTTTCGCGCGCATACTCTGCGAAGTGCGAGATTATGGATATGGACGGCAACGTATTGGCGGAAGGCATAGCCAAATATTTGATCATGCCCGCCGAAAAGATAACGGACGCATCGCTCGGCGAAGAACTCGATTACAATATTCCCGACGACGTTACGGAGATAGCGTTTTAACTGTGTCGATTCGAGAAGATAAGGGGATAAATATACGATATTTACGTTACAATAATACGCGGTACGCCGTGGCGTCACACCATACGAATCGACGCAGTGTAATTGCTTTACTGTGGAAGCGGTACGCGTGGGTCTGCCTGCCCAACGAATTACGCAATGAAATTGCTTACCGTAAAGCAATAGCATAAAGATGTTTGTAGGGAGCTTTAGACCTCCATGCGCTCCGCATGTAGCAATGCAATAATCCGAGAAGCGGCAGGCAAGAGTCTGCCTGCCCTACGAATTACACAACATAAATGCTTTACG
>CAJUQF010000040.1 GCA_910588315.1 uncultured Christensenellaceae bacterium
TAGTAAGTCGTCGTACCGTACGCCTGATTTATAAGTTCGGTCGAGATCGTTACGCCGTCTGCATCGACCGTAACATAGTCCTTATTCATCGTCGACGGGGTAGATCGCGAAGTGTCCCACTCATCCGAACCTCTGCGCGTGAGCGACGTGACAGTGAGCGTCGTGTCGAATTCGCCGGCGAGTTTGACGGGCGTCGTTTGCCCGTAAACTATTTCCGCGGCGGTCTCGGTAAGATACGCCGTGCGATAATCCGCGACTTTCGCGCCGAAGTAGTAGTTATCGATATACATGACGCAACCCTGCACTTCTGACGGATTCGATGCGGGACAGCATATATATGTCGCGCAGAACTCGCCTGCCGGGATCTCGATACGGAACGTACCTTTTTCGCCCGTCGCGCTATCCAAAAGCCTCGTTTCGTTGCGCGTGTTGCCGTTAAACCAAACGAATGTGAAATTGGGAGTTTTGCCGTTCGTCACTATCTCGTAATCGAACGACAATACTATAACTTTATCGTTTGGAACATTGTAGCGTTTCCACCAGGTATTTTTGCCCTCTACGCTGAACGTCATTATGCCGTTATCCGCACCGCCGCCGTTTATCGCGCCGGTCGCATGACCTTGCACCGCAAGCTCGGGTCGATACTCGAGCCTGTTGTTGCCGTTGCCGTCGTCGCCGACGCGCCACATTGCCGTGTCCTGGCACGTTCCGACATTGCCATTGTTAGTCTCGAACAATCTCGTCTCGTCATAATTAGTGTAATAAATAAGATTACTCGTAAGCATGAATTCCACGGTCTTGCCGTTGTCGAACGTCACGTAATAAGTCGTAGCGCCGTACGCCTGATCGATAAGCGCTTTTGCAAGCGTCAGTCCGTCCGCTTCGAGAGTTATGTAATCCTTGTTCATCGCCGTCGGTGTGGACTTGGAGCCATCCCATTCGTCCGAACCTCTGCGCGTGAGCGATACGACGTTAAGCGTCGGATCGAACTCGCCCGCAAGCTTGACGGTCATCGGCTGACCGTGTACGACGTCCGACGCGGTTTGCGTGAGCGTAGAGATGCGTTCGTCGGATATGACAAAAGCCTTTCTGTACGCACCTATGCTCGTTGCGACTTTGAGCGTATAATTATTGCAATCGAGCGCGTCGAGATCGTCGCCGTCGAGCGTCACGTTGTTACCGTTTTGCACGAATCCGATCGCAAGATCGTCGAGTTTGACAGACTGCACTATCTCCCCGTCGTGCGTCGTAAACTCCACAGCTTGACCGTTGCCTTTGACATAACCGCCGGAATTTTCGAGAATGTACGAGATATCGTCATTCCGAATAATGCGATAGTTGTCTATCATAACAAACGCATTGTCCGCCGCGGTGAATAAAGGCAGTTGTATCTTTGACATGCGCATATCCGCATAAGCGAACCAACCGCTGTCGAACGTATGTATCTGTCCGTCTGCTATGAGATTACTGCGAACTTTATAGTAGTCGTCGCCGCTCACATAATCGAGCGCATCATACTCGCCGAAGAAATTGGCGTTGCGGTCCTCGTCGCCGCCCGACATGATATAGAAATAAACGGAGTCTTGAGCAAGATCGCTTATTCGATAATCGAACGTGATCCTGTACTTCTCGCCGTGCTTACCCGATGTCGCATTGTACCAATCCCAAGGATGCGAGTGGAATCTCGTAGTGAACGCCGCCATATCTCCGGCGCCTTCGGTCGAGCGTATAAACAGCGCTTTATTGCCGTCGCCGCGATCCTCGATATCCGCTATCGAGCCGCCCCAAAGCCCGCTGTTGAGCGGACTGCCCGGACTTTTCACTCCGTTAAGGTACCCGTAAAGCGTGCTTTCGTCGTAGTTGGTGTACATCAGTACGTCTACGCAATTTACGGTAAACTCTGCCGATTTGCCGTTACTAAACTCGGCGACAAACGTCACCTCGCCCCAGAAATTATCCATGAACGCCTTGGGGATCGTCAAGTATCCCGCGCCGTCCAAACCCGTTTTCAACGTTACTCGGCTCGCAAAGTTCGTTGTCGTGTCGTTAAGACCGGTGAAGTCCCAACCGCCGTAACCGTTATCGTACTGCTTAGCTTTTTGTTTTAGCGAAGTGAGCGTTATGCCTTCGGTAAAGCTGCCGTACACCTTGATTTCGCTGTCGCGTTGCGAGTTGTACGCGACATTAGCCGTTGTGAATTCCGAAAGCGTGAACGAGTTGATTATATTTATCTCGCCGCGGAACTGCGCACCGTCCGCCGTCTCGATGACTATTGCCTTTCTACCAAGCTCGAGCGCGTTCATTACCGCCGCCGCTATAGTGAGCATATTGCCGTTTTGCGCAAATTCTACCGACTTGCCGCCTATCGTGACGCTGTCTACCGTCATGCCCTTGGTATCGAGCGTGTAATCGCCGCCTTCGTTTATGTCGTAGTCCGACGCGTCTTTCACGATATTGCTAAGCCCGCTCTTAACGACAACACGATAATCGTCGAGCATGATGAACTTGCCGTCTGCACTTGTAAACTGCGGGAAATTGATCTTTGACAAGCGCATAGTTTCGTCATGCGTGAACCAGCCGCTGTCAAACGTATGGACCTTTCCGTCGGCGATGAGATCGAAAACCAATTCGTCACCGATCTTTACGCCGCCTTCTCCGAAGTAATTATCGTTTATATCTTCACCGGCGGCAAAGAATAAATCAAAATAAACGTCGCCTTGATCGAAACCGTTGATCTGATAGTCGAAAGTCACGCGGTAACTGTCGCCTACACTGCGTATGACGCGATACCACTCATACTTGTATTCCATGTATTTTGTCGTGAACGCAGTGTTATCCGCAGCGCCTTCGGTCGAGCGTATAAACAGCGCTTTATTGCCGTCGCCGCGATCTTCTATATTCGCTGCCGAGTTACCCCAAAGTCCGCTGTTTAGCGGGCTGCCCGGGCGTTTTTCGCCGTTAATGTAGCCGTAAAGCGTACTCGCGTCATAATCGGTAAACATAGCTACGTTCGCGCTGTTTATCGTAAACTCCGACGTCTTACCGTTGTCGAACTCGGCTATAAACGTAACTTCGCCCCAGAACTTATCCATGAACGCCTTGGGAACAGTCAAGTATCCCGCGCCGTTCAAACCTGTTTTCAACGTTACTTGGCTCGCAAAGTTCGTAGTCGTATCGTTGCGTTCGGTAAAGTTCCAACCGCCGCCGTAGCCGTTATCGTACTGCTTTGCTTTTTGTCTGAGCGATACGAGTTCGATCGTTTCGTCAAAACTGCCGTAAACCTTGACTTCGGTATCGGTAAGCGAACGATATGTGACCGTGCCGGGCGTAAACTCCGCGACGCGGTCGTCTGTTACGCGGAACGTTTTATTAAACTCGCCTACCGGCGTCGAAACGGTAAACACATGTTCGCCGCTCATAAGTTTTGCGATCTCTGCCGCAGATATAACTATATTACCGCTGCCGTAAGTGTGTTCCACCTCTTTGCCGTCCACTTTGACGGTATACTCGTAACCGCTCGGATCGAACGCCGCGACATAATCGCCGCTCGCATTGAAGTCGCACTCGCCGAGTACGGGGCTGCCGTCGAGTTCGACGACTTTATAGTTGTCTATATACACCTTGCCGCCGCCCGGGAAACGCGAGTTGATTCGCACGCCCAAGCCTATCTCGTCGTACGTGTACAAAGCGCCGAAATGATGTACTATGTCGTCGTTGCCGCCGTCCATATCGATGCGTTTGACATGCTCGCCGTCCGTGCCGCCAAAGAATAGCCGTCCGTCATCGTCGCCCGCGGTGCCGCGTGTCATATAGTCGAACGATATATAATATGTTCTGCCGCTTCTGAACTCGACCCTGCGCCAAGTATAGCCGCATTCGGGCGTTCTAAGCGTTATATAATTGTGCAATCCGCCCATTATTTCCGTGCCGGGATCGTATGTTATCTCGAGCGCTTTGCCGCTGTTCATTTCGCTCGGCGAATCGACTATCGCCACCGAATCGTAGAACTGATAAAGCGGGTTCTGTCCGGTATTGCTCATCGTCGTGTCGTGCTCGATCGATACGTCGTAATCGGTCGCGAAAATTATATTGCTCGTCACGGTGAACTCGTATCTGTCGAAATTGGAAAGAAAGAGTTTATATTTCCCTACCGCCGATTTTTCGAGCCATTCCGATTTGATCGTAAAAGTATGCGCGTCGTACTCGTAGAATTCGCTCGGGACGGTGATATCGCCCTGCATGAGTTTAGTCGGCGTAGTCCTGTTGTAGCCGACGTTAAACGTAACGCCGGTCGATTTTCCGAATACAAACGACTTTACGGTCTCGTCGTCGAAAGTCGTTTTAAGCGACTGCGTTATCTCCACCGCGCACTGTTTGTCGCCGCCTTTGCTGTTTGTTATAGCTGTCACGGTGTAACTTCCGAGCGCAAGATCCAGCACGAATTCCGACGATATAACGATCGCGCCCCTGTTGCCGTCATAAGAAACTACGGCGCTATCGAGCATATCGTCGTCGAAACGCACATAGAAAAGCGACGTTCCGTCCAATACGAACGGAAGTTCGAGATCGCCGCCGCCTATACGGTCGTACGTATAGCGTGTCTGCGTGAAATGCGGATCGCCGTCCGATACGACGGGCGGATCGACTTCGGTGCCGTTTTCCACCCATGTAGCCGTAAACACCGTATCCGCATTTACGATATACTTATCGCCCGGCGCATACTTTACCGAACCGAAAGCCCAACCGTCGAAAACATGGTCGGTGTATGTAAAAAACGTATTGTCCGCTACCGTGATTTCGGTACCGGCTTTATACGTTGTCTTGACCGGCGCATCGCCCGTGCCGCCGCCCGCCTCGTACGAAACCGAATACTTAACATCGGGCTTCGACTTGGGTTTATCGTTTTTATCCGCGCACGCCGCAAGACCCATGCACAGCGCCAGCGCGCAAACGATAAGTATAACTGCTTTTCTCTTCATTTTGACTCCCGAAAAATATTCGCGATCTCGGCAAAAGCCGTATTACGCATATTACTAATTTATTTTAGCACCGAATATTCTTCAATTCAAGTGTAAAATGTTGCACGATTCAATGTAATATGCTACAATATTACTGAAACATTGAGGTGACACATGGAGAAAAACGTTATACGCGCCGATTTAAACAACAGGTCGTATCTTAAATACGCTATAGACGATCCGGACGACTATAACGATATCGCACTTATAGGCAGAGCATTGTCCTCGCCCATACGTTTGGAGATAATAAGATTGCTCGGCAACGAGTCGCTCACTCTGTCGCAAATAGCCGACAAACTCGATCTGCCGCTTTCGTCCACGTCGTTCCATTTGAAAATGTTGGAAGATTGCAAGCTGATCGGCGCGGATTATTCGGTAAAGCGAAAAGGTTCCGTGAGATGGTACACGTTTTCCGACTTCGATCTTTTGATATCGACGCGCGTCTCCAACGACAAACAGATCGACACGCCGCCGCCGTTCTCGCGCAATATACGTATCGGCGAATATATCGACGCGCTGTTTTCGTCCGATTGCGGGATCGCGACCGAGCGCGATATTATAATGGAAAACTCCCCCAACGACGTCTTTATCGACGGCAGACGCGACGCTCAGGTGATTTGGTCGCGCAATTACGGGTTTGTGGAGTACGCCATAGAAAACGGCTACGCGCTTGCCGGAGAACTGTCCGAGATAGGATTTTCGCTCGAACTCTGCTCGGAAGCGCTCGGTTATAACCACAACTACCCGAGCGATATCACGTTTTGGCTCAACGGCGTCGAACTCTGCACGTTCGATTGTCCGGGCGACTTCGGCAACCGTTACGGCAAATATACCCCGTCATGGTGGTATCCGGACAGCACCAAGTACGGCATACTCGTTACTATAAACATAATCGACAGCGGCGTATATCTTAACGGCAAACTCGTCAACAAACACGTAAATATAAACAAACTCGATCTCAAAAACGGCAATCGCACACTGCTCAAGATCGGGATAAAGGACGACGCCGTGCATAAAGGCGGATTCAACCTGTTCGGCGACAAATTCGGCGATTACAACCAAAGCATCGTACTGAATGCAACGTATAAACAAAACAAGAAATAGCAAGGTATGATATTTTGTTGTTACCGAAAAATATCATTCATCTTCATTATTAAGTATAATTTCTATCATCTGTTTCGGTGTAACAATAAATGGCTTCAACGGGAAATGTTTTATATTTCCCGTAACAAGATACGCTTCGCTTTGTTCTCTCGCCGTCATTGTTACTTCATAGAAAACTTTATCGTCATTATCGGAAAACCACTCGTCAATATTTTTTTCATCAATAGCGATCCCGCTATTTTTAAAATCGCTTAAAAAACCATCGATATCCTATTTTATAAAAGGAAACTTCCCGCGCGATAAAACCTCGATATATTCATTCAAAATCTTATCGTTATATAGCGGAATAATAGATCCGCCGAGAGATAAGCTTACTACAATCCCGGGGATCGAATCGCTTTTTAAAAACGCCGAAACAATTACGTTCGTATCCAATACGGCATAATATTTCATTCGCCGTACCTTTCCGCGCGCGCCGCGTCGATTTCCGCATTTATCTCATCGAGCGACATATCCGCCACTCCCGATTCGATCGCCCTTTCGCTCGATCTTTTCAGTGCGGCTATCCCCTTGTTTTTTATATCGTCCACGCGCATACTGAACGGCACACCGTTTTCCTGAATAAGCCTTGTCATGCACATGCGCAGATAAACTTGTAAATCGATCCCTAACTTTGCGCAGATAAGACTCGCCTGTGCCTTTGATACATCGTCTGTTCTGAATTGAATAAGTGTGCTTGCCATATCAAGCCTCCATACCGTTAGTGTAATCATTATAACACATAATATGTACAACTGCAAGCATTTGTAAACATTTCGATAATTTTATTAACAAAAAAAGTCGAATCTCATATTTTATAAGATTCGACTTTTATGCCAAACCTACAAAACCGAGCTGCAACGATGACCCGAATCATGACGGCGAGAAGCTAAGCCGACGAACCGATACGACTCGGTTATTTTTCCGACCGACAACGGCGTGTCAGACGGGCAACAGGTGACGTGGCGGCGACAGGAACGTAGACCCACCTACGTGACTGAGCCGACACGGCACACGTAGTTCGTATACGTCGATGTATACGACGCCGAGTTACATTTTCTCGGGCGCGTCGAGCAACACCAACCCCAATCCGTATTTAAGCGTTTCCGCGACACGGGCGGTGAGGAACAGGCGTGCTTTTTCCACTTTTCCGCCGCACATGATCCTGTCGGCGTTATAAAATCTGTTGAACGCCTGACATATCTTTACGAGTCTGCGCGATACGATGGACGGCTCGTATTTCACCGCTGCGGAATATACTACGTCGTCGAAATCGCCGATGAGTTTTACCACGTCGTACGCTTCGTCGCTCGTAAGCGCAGAGTGATCTATATCGCTTGTTTTTTTATAGCCGGCTTTGGCAAGAACGGACTTGCACCGCGCATATGTGTATTGCACGTACGGACCGGTCTCGCCGTCGAAGTTGAGCGCGTCGGCAAGCGAAAAATTCTTGTCTTTTAGTCTGCCGTCGTACAGCGCGTCGAAAACCACGGCGCCTACTCCCACGGATTCCGCAACGCCTTGTCTGTTTTCGAGCGAAGGATTGCGTTCCGCGATTATCGACGCGGCTTTTTCCACCGCTGCGTCGAGTACGTCGCTCAAATATAAAACGTTGCCGCGCCGCGTAGAAAGCGCCATGCCCTCGACGGACACCATGCCGTAGCTGACATGCACCATGTCGGCGGCGAACGGCGCGCCGAGCAGTTCCAAAACCTTGAAAAGCTGTTTGAAGTGCAGCGCCTGATGGCTCGCCACAACATACAGACATTTATCGAAATCGTAATTCTCTTTGCGATAGTACGCCGCCGCAAGATCGCGCGCTATATACAGCGACGCGCCGTCGCTGCGCCTGATGATCGCCGGCGGCATATCGTTATCGAGTTCCACTATCTCCGCGCCGTCGCTTATTTTAAGCAGGTTTTTCGCCTTGAGTTTTTTCTCGACGCCGCACACTTTGTCGACGTAAAAACTCTCGCCGAGATAGCTGTCGAACTCGATGTTCAGTCTGTTATAAACTTTTTTTGCCTGTTCGAGCGTTATCGCCTTGAACTTTTCGAAAAGTCCTACCGCGTACGGATCGCCGCCTTCTATCTTCTTCGACCACTCGCGCGCCTCGTCGGCGACCGCAGGATCGGTCTCGGACTCGTTGTGATAGCGCACGTAAAGCTCGAGCAGTTCGTCCAGCCCGCGCTCGTCGAGACGCGTTTCGTCGCCCCAACGCCGATACGCCGAGATAAGTCCGCCGAACTGCGTGCCGTGATCGCCCAAATGGTTTATACCCACCGCGTTCGCGCCGAGCGCTTTGTAAATATTATACAGCGCGCCGCCGATGACGGTCGTCATGAGATGCCCGATATGGAAAGGCTTTGCGATATTCACCGACGAATAGTCGATACACACGGTTTTGCCGGCAAGCGGTTTGCTCGTTCCGAGCGCGTGCGAGAACGTTTCGCGAACGTATGCCTCGCGCTCGATAGTGAAATTGATATAACCGTTGAGCGCCTCCACCTTCATGCCCGGCGCTTTTATCGCCGCAGCGGCGTCCGAGGCGATCATCGCGGGACTTTTGCGCAAAATCTTTGCGAACTTAAAGCACGGGATGCAATAATCGCAAAACGTTTCGGACGGCGCAATGTCCGCGACTTCTAGCCCTTGCAAAACTTCTTTTGCGGCATCGTATATCAGATCCTTATAATTTAACATATGTACACCTATGAAAACGACAACCGTCGTGCGGTTTGTATATTTATATTGTTACGCTTTTATATTGCGTACTTCGTAGGGCAGGCAGACCGTCTGCCGTTTCCTTAATTATTGTTTTGTCATAAGCGGAGGACATGGGTCTGCCCTCCCTACACACGGTGGTTTGGGTTTGCCCCCCGGCTTGTCATTTCGACCGGAGCGTAAGCGAAGGAGAAAACTTTATTGCGATCGTCGTTTATCTGCGGATCGCCTTGCAAGAGCAACCAAGTCTCGGCGACGTAGACGCGGCACAAACTGGCATCAGTCGGCAGGTCGCCGAAGGACGTGTAGAACCACCTACACAACCGAGACGACTTGCCGTACGTAGTCCGTACTGTGGATCGCCTTGCAAAAGCGACCAAGCCTCGGCGACGCAGACGCGGCGCAGACGGGCAACAGGCGGCAGGTCGCCAAAGGGCGTGTAGAACCACCTACACAACCGAGACGACTGCCGTACGTAGCCCGTATCCGTCCGATGTATACGTCGCCGAGAGGCTATACGTTGAATTTGAACTCTACCACATCCCCGTCTTTCATGACGTAATCCTTGCCTTCGCTGCGCAGCTTACCTGCGGCTTTGGCGGCGACGAGCGACCCGCATTCGACGAGATCGTCGTAGGAAACTATCTCGGCGCGGATAAACCCGCGTTCGAAATCGGAATGTATCTTGCCTGCGGCTTTGGGCGCCGTCGTACCCTTCTCGATCGTCCAGGCACGCGTTTCCTTCTCTCCGGCAGTCAGATAGCTCATAAGCCCCAATAGTTCGTAACCGGAAGTAATGACGCGCTCAAGTCCCGATTTTGTCAAGCCCAATGCGTCGAGATACTCCGCGCGCTCGTCTTTGGGCAACTGCGAAATCTCGTTTTCGACCTTGGCGCAGATATCTATGACCGCGGCGTTATCCGCTTTCGCATACTCTCTTACGGCGGCGACATACTTGTTTTCCGCCGCGCCGATATCGTCCTCGGAAATATTGGCGCAGTATATTATAGGCTTGGTCGAAAGCAGGAACTGCCCGTCTACCGTCGCAAGCGTTTCTGCGTCGAGTCCAAGAGTCCTGAGCGACTTGCCCGAATTTATGCACTCCGTCATCTTGTTCAAAAGCGCGAGCGCATCCGCCGCTTTCGGATCACCGCTTTTGACGATCTTTTCAAACCGCGCGCGGCGTTTTTCTATGCTCTCGAGATCGGCGAGCATAAGCTCGGTATTTATTATATCAGCATCGCGCACCGGATCGACCGTATCCGACACGTTGATGATATTGGGATCGTCGAAACAGCGCACCACTTCGATTATTGCATCGACTTCGCGTATGTGCGACAAGAACTTATTGCCGAGACCCTCGCCGTGCGACGCGCCCTTGACAAGTCCGGCGATATCGACAAACTCGATCACTGCCGGCACGACCTTTTTGGATGCGAACATCTTTTCGAGTACGGTAAGACGCTCGTCCGGCACCGCGACTACTCCCACGTTCGGTTCGATCGTGCAGAACGGATAATTGGCGCACTCTGCACCGGCTTCCGTTATCGCATTGAACAGCGTACTCTTGCCGACATTGGGCAAGCCCACAACACCTATCTTCATAATCACTCCGTAAAGTTATTTAAAACAAACCCGCGGCAACGTCTTGCCACGCGTAAACCGAATTATATTTTACTATAAACAACGTTCCATGTCAAGTTAAGTTGAAGCAAATAATCCGAACACGGTTTCAGCGGCATATAAGCGGTGCATCGCAGCGTCAAAGCCGCTTGTACGTACCCCAAGTACGCCCTTCGCGGCTTTTCCTTGCACTACTTGCTTCTCTGAAACTGCTTGCATCTGTGGGTGATAAATTTTACCGCAAGACAAGGCAAACGAGCAAAATTGTACCCTCTGTGGTACTGTGAGCGAGTTTAAGCAGTATTGCGGCAAAAGATCCGTCCACAGACGTGTTCGGGTCATTTTGCTTAACTTGAGCAGACCGCTCATTCGTCTTTTCGCTCTTTCATGGCGACGGCTGTCTTATATACTTCGCTTTTGGGCATGCGCCGCTCGGCGGCGACCTTTTTTACCGCGGTCTTAACATCGTCGCCCGACTCGATGAATCGCATCAAGTGCCGTTCCACAGTCAAGCCCGAAAAATCGGGTTTTGCCCCTTCTATCACTATTGCGAACTCGCCCTTTTTAACAATGTCCATCGACTCGCCGAGTACGCCGCGCGTTACGGCCTCGAACATTTTGGTAAGTTCTCTGCACACCGCTACCTTGCGCGGTCCAAACGCTTCGAACAAGAACGCCAGATCTTTGTCTATATCATGCACGGCGCTGTAAAATACGAGCGTGCCGGGTACCGACTTGTACGGTTCCACGAACCGAATCCTGTCGATATTCTTCTCGGGCAAAAACCCGAGCAATGTAAACGTCCGCGTATCCATGCCGGACAGTGCGACCGCATTGACAGCCGCGCACGCGCCGCTTACTACAGTGTACTCGATGCCGCGCTCGATCGCCGCGTCGAGCAAAACATGCCCGGGATCGGATATCATGGGCATGCCGGCGTCGGAAACCACGGCGACGTTTTTGCCGTCGAGCAGCATGTCGATTATCCCGCCGGTCGAACTTTTCTCGTTGAATTTATGATAGGCGATCATGCGCGTTTCGATATCGTACTTAGATAAGAGTATCGCAGTGTGCCGCGTGTCCTCGGCGGCTATCACGTCGACCGACTTCAATACTTCTATCGCGCGCAACGTTATCTCGTCGAGATTGCCTATGGGAGTCGCCACAAAATACAGCATAAATTCTCTCCTTACAATTCTACTTCGTTCCGACGCGAACGGTCATACCCGGTTTGCCGCCGCGTACCGCTCTCAGCATAAACGTCTTGCCGTTACCGTTTATGACAAGTTCTTTGGGCATCAAACCGCCGTCGCGGCACAGGCAAAGTATTTCGTCGAGTCTACTCGACGTATGCACCAAGTATAACGTCCCGTGTTGTTTTAACAATCTGCCTGCCGCGTCGACTACGTCTGCCGCCGTCACCGTCGATTCCATATCCGCTTGCGGAAACGCCCCGGCTTTACTCCCCGCTTTAAAGTACGGCGGATTGCATACGACAAAGTCGTAACCGTCGCGGCAGAGCGAATTTAACTCTCTTATATCGGCGTTTATAAATTCGACTCTATCGAGCCCGTTAAGCTCGCACGAACGCACGCTCATGTCGCAAAGTTTTTCATCTATCTCCGCACCAATCACGGCGCAACCGCGCTCGATCGCAAGCATAATTCCTATTATGCCGCAACCCGAACACAGTTCGAAAACTTTATCGCCGCAACCGATTTTTTCCGAGGCGAAATGCGCAAGCGCCACCGCGTCCGCACCGAACCTATAACACGACTTGCTTTGAATGATATAATACCCGTCGCCGAGCGGCTCGGCTTTTTCGTCGACGCATAAAGCAACGTTGCGGCCATTAAACTCTACCATCGCAATTTCACCGCCGCTTTATTTACGGTATCGTCGTTCACCTTGACGCTGTCGGCAATTTGCACGCCGACAACGACAAGTACTTCGCTGCCGCGGCATATAAGCGGCACGCGGTCTCTCAGCCGTTTTTCGATCTTACTGTCTATAAAGAACCGCTTGAGCTTTTTACGAACGCCGCCGAACGGCGTAAACACATCGCCGTCCCGTCTGAATCTCAGCGTCGCGCCGGAAAGTTTATCTAAATCCACAACCCCGCCTTTCACATCGCTCGGCGAACATTCAGTTCTTTCTATATCGACCGCAAGTCCGTCTATGAAGTTTGCGCCGAGTTTGATCGGTATCTCAACCTCGCATTTGAGCCTTTCGAGATAGATCGCAATGCCGTCGTACTCGCGCACGGCTTTGATACCGCCAGATAATTCCACAACTGCGCCCATGCGCATATGTGCAAGCTTTACCACACGGCATATTTGCTCACGCGTTATATCCACCGTCGAGAAATGCTCGAGCGCGCGCCGCACGTATCTTGCTCCGAGCGGCGATGTGAGCGCGAAAAGATCGATCTTTACCGCGCCGCGATCAAGTGAAATACGGTTTAAATCGAGTGCGTCGTCGAGCGCACGGCATACCGACTTACACTCGCCCGCAAGCTCGTTTATAGCCTTTACAGCGCCTGCATACCGCTGTTCGACAAGCGGCATAACTTTAAGCCTTATAAAATTTCGATCCGCGTCGGTCAGAAAATTTGTCTCGTCGGTGACGTACTCCAAGCCGTACTCGCGCACGAATGCGTCGAGTTCCGACGGATATACGTTAAGCAGCGGACGCAATATGCGCGTGTTCTCATTTGCCGCCGCTATGCCGCACAGCCCGTCTACGCCTGCGCCGCGAAACAAGTGCATAAGCACGGTCTCGGCATTGTCGAGCGCGTGGTGCGCAGTCAGGACATACTCCGCCCTGCCCGACTTTATAACGTCGCCGAATACTTCGTAACGCAAAGTACGCGCCGCCTGCTCGACGGTCTCGCCGTCCGTATCGCTCTTGCTCCTGACGTCAACGCCGAAACATAAAAGCTCCACGCCGAGCGACGCACACAACGTTTTTACGAACCGTTCGTCGCGGTCGGCGCTATCGCGCAAACGATGATTGATATGCACCGCAACTATGTTCTGTTTGTCCGTACAATGCAAAACCGCGTGCAGCAAGCACACGGAATCGCGCCCGCCGGACAAACCGACGGCAAGTTTTTTATCTTTATAAGCGGCAAGAGCGCCGCTCGTTTTTTCGATAACGCCGTTCACACGAACAGTATAGCGCATTTACATCGATATGTCAATCACAGACCGACCGATCGCTCGGGTTCGTCATTCGCGAACGCTTCGCAAGCGTCGTCTGTCGGTGCGACCGTATCGGGAACGGCGCTTATGTCGCCTTCGCAAAGCGCGGCGGTATCGGCGTTTTCACCGCACATACCGTCCCGATCGATATCCGGTAACTTTTTCAGTCCCTTAAAGAACATGATCGTAAACACAACGGTCACAACGACCGAGACGGCATCCGCTATCGGCGCGGCGGACAGCACGCCGTCTATTCCGAATGCAAGCGGCAGCGTGAGGACGAGCGGCACGAAACATATTACGTCGCGAAGTAGCGACGTAATAATGGAATACGTCGATTTGCCCACTGCCTGAAAAAATATGGACGACATCTTGACAAAGCACGTCCCGGCGATCAGCGCCTGAAACACCATAAAAGTTTTGCGCGCAAAATCCCAGTAATCGTCGGGATTGGGAATATTAGTGGGCTGCCCGAACATGCCCGCGACCGCCGTCGGCGCACATTCGAACAAGAGCGTCGCCAGTGCGCCTACACCGAGCGTACAAAGCAATATCGCGCGATACAGCTTTCTTATCCTGTCCTTGTTTCCCGCGCCCATATTGTATCCGATAATGGGCTGACAGCCGAGTACAATGCCCACGACTATGTTTATGACGACCGTAAAAACTTTACTCTGTATACCGATCGCGGCAATGGGTATATCCTCGCCGTACCGCGAAATCGCGCCGTACTTTGACAGCATCGAATTACACGCGAGACATATAACGACGATGGTAAGCTGAGCTATCAGCGAGGACAAACCGAGTTTGAACACATCTTTGAACGCTTTGAAATCGGGTATAAAACTTTTTAGAGCGAGCTTGAACGTTTTGGTGCGGAAAAGATAAAACACACAGACAGCAAGCGATACGATCTGTCCGATACCCGTCGCCCACGCCGCACCCGACATGCCGAAGTCGCAGGCGAAAATAAAGATAGGGTCGAGTACGATATTAGTAAGCGCGCCGGCAAGCATGGACGCCATGGACCAAGCCGGACTTCCGTCTGCGCGTATTACGGAGTTTATCATATTGGACAGCATAAACACGGGAAAAAACGCGAGAATGATATTTGCGTATTCCACGGCGTAATCCATGCTGTTCTCCGACGCGCCGAAAACGCCGAGAAGTTGCGACAGAAACGGATAAAACACCGCAAGCAATATCACACTCGCACCGAAAGTCACGACCATACCGGTGCCGATACAGTTATGCACTTTGTCGGTATCGCCTTTGCCCTGTTTGATATTCATATATGCGGCACACCCGTCGCCGAAATACCAGGCAAAACCCTGCGCAACCACGATAAGCGGAAACATAACGCCCGTCGCCGCATTGCCGAGCGTACTTAATTTGCTGTTGCCTATAAATATCTGGTCCACAATATTATAAAGCGCACTTACGAGCAACGAAAGAATACACGGCAAACAGAACTTTACCATGAGTTTTGAAATTTTTTCTTTTCCCAAAAATGCCGCATCCGTTTTATCGATCATACTGTAAACACCGGAAAGAATATTCGCCTTTGTTATCTGTAAAGAACGTCCGAAACCTATGATACTAACTAAAAAGAGCGTAAAACGTTGAAATTTTACGCTCTCCCATTGCCGATCAACATATATATTTTAGCATTTTCTAACAATTTTGTCAAACGGATTTTCGAACACTCATTCCGACGAACAATCGCTTGATACGGCGCAATATTATGAAAGTCCCATCACCTTTTCTATCTCGACAAACCAAATTTTATATCCCGCTACGCTCAAATGCAGGTTATCCGCGAATAATGCCGAATCCAAAGTCTTAATGCCGTTTGCGTTATAATACAGCGAATCGCGGAAATCTATTACGTGCAGTTTGCCGCTCGTATCCGATTCGATATAAGATTTAACACGTTCGTTATGTATGGCATAATTATTTGCGCGCGCAGCGAACATGATGTTGTCAACAATAAGCGTGTAATATATATCCGCATCGGGCAGCTGCTCGCGCAAAATTTCAAGCAGTACGATAAGCTGTACGGCGGATTCCCGTCCGCTTATGCCGTTGTCGATATCGTTGACTCCGAGATTTATAAGTATCTTTTCCGGATTGTATGCGGCTATCTCGCCTGCCGAGGCGCGCGCAGTCCATCCGAACGGGTCGCCGGCTGTCTCGGTAGCTATACGCGAACCGCTTATGCCGATCGTCTCGGCTCCGTGCGGCGCCATCGTCTCGTTCCAATTTTTCCAGAACTTTTTATCGTGCGCATCGGTATACGAATCGCCGAATACGAGTATATCGGTTTTTATCGCATTCGTCATAAGCAAACCGTCACCGACGACATCGATCTTATCGCCGACGTCTACCCAAGCCGCATACAGTGCGACGTCGCCGCCTATAGCATACCCGGGGTTTTCAGTCTTGCTTACGATCTTTGTCCAATCTGCGGATACCGCAGCGTTGCCGGGCGCGTACATCAACAGATACCCCGCTTGTGTTATCGATACCGAACCGCTTTTCGAAACGCCGTCGTACACGAAGCTCATACCGTCGACCGCGCGCAGTTGCTTACCGTTAAAGCAATGCGTTGTTC
>CAJUQF010000041.1:0-9229 GCA_910588315.1 uncultured Christensenellaceae bacterium
AGACTGTATATACGAAACGTTCAAAGACCGCAGTTATATAGTCGCCGGCGGATTCGAAACCAATCGCGGCATAGCGCATGGCTACGCGCAAATGTATCAAGCGACAAAAGACGTTAAATATTTAAACGAAGCTGAACGCATAATACAAAACGACTGTATGGACGAAAACGGCTGGTACAAGACCGCGCTCCGCGGCGGACATTTCTATCAGACGAGCAGCAACCGATGGGAAGTTTTGCATATGATAATGACGCTCGGTATTCTTTACGAAGAAACGGGCAACGGCGAATACTATAACGTTATGTCGCAGATCTGGGAAGATATTTTGCAAACCGACATACACAACGGCGGCGGCTTTACCACCGACGAAAGCGCGCAGGGCGATCCCTACCGTGAAGGCGTTATCGAAACGTGCTGCACTATTTCCTGGCTCGCGTTTACCAACGAATATTACAAGTATAACAAGTCCGTCGCCGTCGCCGACGAGTTCGAACGCTCGTACTACAACGCTATGCTCGGTTCTCTTCTCGACACCGATAAGTACTGTACTTACAATACGCCCATGAACGGCGTACAGGGCAGCTGCGGATATTACGACGGGCGCAGAGTGACTTCGCAACAGGACATTTCGTTCCAATACAACAGCGGCTCGCCCGATATGAACTGCTGTCAGGCGAATCTCGCGCGCGGACTCGGTCAGCTATCGGAATGGGCGGCTGTATCGGACGGCGATAAACTTTATCTCAATTACTTCGGCAACAGCAAGATAGAAACCGAAGTGTCGGGCAAAAACGTCGCCATACGCCAAACCACGACATATCCGGTTACCGGAGATATAGCGCTCGAGATCACCGACCTGTCCGAGCCTACGGAATTTTCGCTTATGATTCGTATCCCCTCTTGGGCGCACGGCTCGGTAGCAACGGTAGACGGGGTACGCAATGTTCTCGATGCCGGCGAATATTACGAAGTGCGCAAAATCTGGCGCAACGGCGACAGGCTCGATCTCGATCTCGAAATACCGTTTATGTTCTGGACGGGCGAAAAAGCGCAAAATACATTTACATCGGTTTATCGCGGACCGATACTGCTCACGCTCGACTCGCATTTTGCGAGCGATAAAACGCAGCAGAATACGGTTTTCGAAGCGACGAGTTTCGAATATTCCGACGTTGCGTCAGGCACTGCCGGCGGCTGCATGCTGTTCTGCGACGTTCATACCGCGAGCGGCACGGTAAGACTCGTGGATTTTGCGAGCGCAGGCAAATACAACGGCGCAAGTTCCCCGTCAACGTATTGGTCGTGGCTGCGCGTTTCCGGAAATCCGGGCGCTATGTACGACGCGCATCAACGCTGGATGAACTCCGACAAGATACGTATCGATTTCGGCGCGGAGATCGTACCGGAACGCACCGCGTATTATCCGGGCGAAACGGTTCGGTTTAAACTTGCGATTCCAAACGACTGCGAAGTGTCGGACATACTCGGCGGCGATATACTCGAAATAACAAGCGACGGAGATTCTTATACTTTCGTAATGCCTGACGAACCTGTTACGGTAAACGTTCGATTCAAGCAATCGGGTATCGGTGATCCGCCGAAAGACGAGTCGAGCGCGCTTAAAATTTCGCTGATAAGCGTAGGAAGCGTGCTGGGCGCCGCGGCTATAGGTATAGGCGTCGTTTTCATTATCAAAAAACGCAAACGCGCGGAGAAAAAATGATAAAGAACTTCAACAAGATCCTCGACCTTAAAATCGAGAACGACAAAGAAGTCGAAAAGCTTGTCAAAGCGCTCGACTGCAAAAGCAGACGCGACATATTGCGGCTATTGAGCCGCGGTCCCATGGGTATGATAGAAATAGCCGAAAAATTGAACATGCCAAAGTCCTCACTGTCCGAACACGTGCGCGTACTCATCGGCTCGGGAATTGTATCTGTCGTCGGACAAAAAGACGGACGCGGTCAAAGCAAAGTTATATCGCGTCAGTTTGAAAAGATCGCGATCTCGATCAACAGCGAAGAGCGACAGGGCGAATTCAAAAACCATTCGCATCATATCCCCATCGGATCGTATTCTGCGTTCGATATAAACAAATATTGCGGGATGTTGAGCGAAGAAGGTTATATCGGCGCACGCGACGACAAACTGAGTTTCTACTCTCCCGTGCGATTCATCGCTCAGCTTATTTGGTTCGATTACGGATATCTCGAATATACCGTACCCATACAAAAGATCGATCGCAACAAGATAGTATCGATATCCATTTCGGCTGAACTATGTTCGGAAGCGCCCGGCTACAACGAGAACTGGAAATCCGATATAACGTTTACTATGTGCGGCAAGGACGTTTGCGTCTACACTTCGCCCGGCGACTACGGCGCAAGGCGTGGGCTGCTTACCCCCGAATGGTGGTCGGAAGGTACGCAATACGGCGTTATAAAACAGATAGAAGTGACCGAGCAGGGCACGTTTCTCGACGGCACTTTTGTCTCGTCCGTAACAATAAACGAACTCGATCTATCCGATAATCTGTTCACGTTTCGCATAGGAGTCAAGGAAAACGCGAAAAATCGCGGAGGGATCAACCTGTTCGGCAGAAAGTTCGGCGATCACAACCAAAACATCATCGTCACTTTCACTTATAAAGAATAGTTATATTACTTTCCATAAACACGAAAAGCCCGACATGCCGGTGGCATGTCGGGCTTCTATATAATAACCGATTATTTTCTGTTTTCGAATATTTCCTTGAGTTTTGCATTGTCGAACTTGGGTTTGTGGTCCTCGTCCAACAGTCCGTTAATTTCCTGCTGTACGTCGGTGAGCTGGGTATAGCAGTATCCGCCGAAATCGCATTCGTATATGCCTTTCATAAGATTTTCGAGCCGCGCATAGAACTCGTCCGCGGTCTTGGCGCCGCTGTTATAGCCCCAATTCCCGTCCTTGACATTGCTTTGCATAGCTATACCGCCGAACTCGGTAAGTAGTACGGGCTGACCGCTGTAGCGGCAACCTTCCGCCATAAGTTTTCTGCCCTGCGGGTACATCGTATCGAATTTCTCGGGATCGTACTTCGTTTTGAAGTTGTCTCCGGAATAGGCGTAATCGTGTATGCCGAGTATGTCTGTTGCGTCCACACATTCCCAACCGTCGTTGGTGGAAATCGGACGGCTGCCGTCCACGGCATGCGTCAAATAGTACATAGCGCGGGCGTAATTCTGTTGATTCTCGTCGGTAAGGATCTTGCGCACGCCCCAGCTCTCGTTGAGCGGCACGTAGCACACTACGCTCGTAAAGTTGCGCGCCACTGCGAGTATTTCCTGCCATTCTTTTGTCTGCGCCGCGATCTCGGCGGGATTGAAGTTATACGCCGAAGGCATTTCGCACCAGGTCAAAAATCCCAGCTCGTCTGCGAGATAATAGAAGTACGGGTCCTCGAATTTTTGATGCTTGCGCGCGCCGTTGAAGCCCATCGCTTTGGACATCTCGATATCGTGTTTGAGTTCGTCCACCGACGGCGGAGTTATACCGCTTTCCTTCCAATATCCCTGATCGAGTATCAAACGTTGATACAGCGGACGGTTATTGAGCGTGACCTTGCCGCCGTTATCGATCGAAACTTTGCGCATACCGAACCGCGTGTGAGCGAGGTCGACGGTTTTGCCTTCCGCTTTGAGTTCGACGTCTACGTAGAACAGGTTGGGCTGCTCCGGCGTCCAGTACTGTTTTTCATCGACGAAATCGCCTTCCATGAGCGAAACGCTATAGCGCGAATGTTTGCCGTCGAGCGAGAACTTCTGCGTCTTGATCTTTTTGCCGTCGTACATAACGGTCAACACGAGTTCATCCGCCGTGCCGTACAGCGTAGTCACTTCGCCGGAGAACGAACAAGTATCTATATCCGGTGTAATATTAAACGCGCTTATCGCGTCGGCGCCGGCAAACTCCACCCATACGCTCTGCCATATGCCGGTGTTGGGAACATACCAGCAACTGAACGGTTTGTCGAGCCAGCTCTGCTTGCCGCGCGGTACGCCGGGATCGGCGGGATCGTAACAACGCACTACGACGGTGTTTTCACCGCTCGCGTTAAGATACGGCGTGATGTCCGCCGAGAACGGCGAAAAACCGCCGACGTGATATGCGGCATGATAACCGTTGACCCAAACGTCGGTCTCGTAATCACACGCGTTAAAGCACAACAGCGCGCGCTTACCCGTCATGCCTTTGCCGAGCTTAAAGCTCTTGCGGTACCACACCGTGCGGTGCGGGGTCGTATCGCCTATCCCGCTTGCCGGATATTGGTATGTAAACGGCACTTGTATGCGCATATCGAGCGCGGTCTTGCCGGTGTGGAACGCTTTACTCTCGCCGTCACGGGCGTCGTCGTAAGCAAATTCCCATTCGCCGTTTAGAGGCAGCCATTCGTCGCGCTTGAACTGCGGACGAGGGTACTCGTTTCTGATTGTTTTCATACATACTTCCTTATAGGTATTTTTATCTAATAAATGCATCGGCGCAATCATGCGTCAAGCGAACAACAGCTAACACGGCGACGAAGGGATCGTGGATCCACCTGCATATCGAGTCGCCGCGATACACGTAGCACGCGTCACGTAATGAGTGTGCCGTCGCGGTTGACGGTTATTCCGTCGCCGGAGACCTTGATACGGAGTTTCTTTACGCCGAGAAAATGCTCATACTTATCCGCATAGAACGCGACGTAGTGCGGAAAGCCTTTTATCGAGCAATATACGAGCTTTTCGCCGTCCGTTCCCAACGTCTCTTCGTCCAAACACTCCGCACGTATCCCGCCCTTTTTTACGGCGGTTATCTTTGCTTTGCGATTGACTGAAAAACTCACCTTGCCGCGTTCGGGACCGAAATAATCCATGACGCCGCCGCAAGCATGCAGTTTGCCGCCGGGGACTATCTTGCCGACGCTCTCCTGCTTATACACTCTGTAATGCGCGAGCGTGCGCTTTCCCGTTTCGGGATCGAACAATTCGATATCGTCGGGCGAAACGTACAGTTTGCCGCAAAACCCGTCCGAATACAGCGTGAACTCGTTTCCGCAGGCAATGAACTTATCTCCGTCGTTTTCCGCCGCAAACTCGATGTCGCCCGGACGCGGTACAAACCGCAACGCTATACTGTTTACGCCTACTTTGACATTCCCGTACTCGCCGAAGAAACGCAGGCGGAAATCCTCGTTTGGCTTATACTCGATGCCGCAAAATCTCAACGTTTTACCGTCGAACGTCCCGTCGAAAAAACAACGTCTTTTCTCGCCGATGAGCGCAGCGCCGTCGCCGTCGAACAAACACTTCTTGCCGTCGTCGTAAGTATTGTACACGACGGTAGCCTTTCCTGCGTAGTCGGTATCGAACTCCATGGTATCCGGAATATCCGGCATTGCGTTTTCCACCGCAAGATACGGTATATACGGCTCTGCCGTCTTTGTGAACACGCCGTTTTTTACCGTGCCTTCCACTTCACGCGCGTCGCCGATAAGCGTTTCGAGTACGTCGCGCGAATACGGGTATTTCCAAACGCGCTCCTTTTTACCGAACTGAACGCACTTCCCGTTATTCATAACAAGAAGGTAATCGCCGACTATCATCGCCTCGCGCGGATTATGCGTCACGTAAACAACGGTCGTTTGCGGCAGACGTTCGCACACCTTGGCAATGAGCGCTATATATTCGTCGCGCTGTTCCTGCGCGATATTGGACAGAGGCTCGTCAAAAAGTATGAGCGACGGATCGCGAACTATCGCGCGCGCGATCGCCACGCGCTGCTGCTGTCCGCCCGAAAGATAACGCGGGAGCTGGTTCTTGAACTTTAACAGTTCCAAATCGTTAAGCACGGCTCTGACGCGCTTTTCTTCTTCGTCGCGCGGCAAGCCGTAACGGTCGAGCGCGATCGCCACGTTTTCCCAAACCGTCATGCGCGGATACAGTATATAGTCCTGAAAAACAACCGCTGTGTCGCGCTGCTTGATAGGACTGTCCTTATAGAACACACCGTCCAAATACAGCTCGCCCGCCGTCGGTTTTTCCAAGCCGGACAGTATGCGCAATAGCGTCGTCTTGCCGCAACCGGACTCGCCGAGTACGGACACCACGCTCCCGCTCGGAATATCGACGGTAAAACCGTTAAGCGCGTACACGCCGCCGTCGAATACTTTTGTCAAATATTTTGCGGTTATGTTCACTCGTCACCGCCCTGCCCGTTCGACTCGTCGACGTTCGACGCGCTATCATCGTTCGAGCCGGAGTTACCTATCCCGTCGTTTGCGACGGTTGTATCCGTTATCGTATCGTGTTCGACGCTCTGCGAAACGCATTCTTCCATTCCGGCTGCGTCGATATTGCCTTCGCTTTCGACCGAACCGTCGGCGCTGTCGACAGTCGTTTCTTCGGTGTCAGCATCGGGATCGGTTTCTTTGTCGTAATCGATATTGCCCGCGCCGCGCATACCCATACGTACGAAATCCGGATACGAATATTTATTGATGAATTCGTCGAACACGCCGTGACAGTACACTGTCTGCATTACGCCAGCAAAACCCAGCGAAAATACTATCATAACGCAATAGCCTATTATCTGCACGAACGCCCACGGCATAAACATAAAAATAAGTATCGGCAACAGCGAAAGCAAGCACACGCCGAGATTACGAAACAGTCTTTTAAAAGTCAGTTTCATACTGCTTATGATAAGCCTTCCGAACGTTATGTTGTACAGCGAACTCGCGTTGAACGCATACATCATCGCAATGATCCAAACGACTGCGAACAACACGGCAAGCGCCATAGCGACCGACATGCCGACCGCATTGTCGCGCGTCATGACAGCAAGCGACGCCGGCACGATATAGTTTACGAGCATCAAGACCACGCCCGTCAAAAGTCCCAAGAATATGAACTGTTTCCAGCTCTGCTTTATGCCTTTTGCGAAATCGGAAAGTATCTTTACGGGTTCGCCCCAGCAAATGCGCCGGCATACGTATAAAAGCCCGGCAAGCCCGACACAGCCTATCATGATAAGCGGGATATCCGTACCGTAACGCAACAGCGTCAAGTATATGAGATTGGAAAAAGATTCTGCGGCGGTCATGTTCGCCACATAGTTCGCAATATACGAGCCGGACAGAACATCCCAAACCATAAACGGAATAAAAAACAGCGCCGCCAAGAGATTGATACGGAATATTATGCCGAACCTTGTCCGCATGACGAACTTGAAAAGTTTGACACGCGTATCGGGCAGATCATCTTCGGTTATATCTTCTTCGCGCTGTTTGCCGAAAACCAAGCGCTTGATTATTCCTCTGTTTTTCATATCTCGCCCTCGACCGCGTCATCTGCCGACCGACCGTACTCGGCGACGGTATCCAACACTTTAAAAAGCAGTTTACCGTCCTTTTTGCTCTGCGACCCGATAAATATATAATAGTCGCCTATAAACTTGACGCCGATTATCTCGGTAACGGTCGCGCCGTCCTTTTCGTACGAATACGTAAGCGCATTTTCGCCGGCATAACTGTTAGGCAGGGCACGGAAAACATTGGCTTTCGCCTCCGCCTTAGCCTCGTCCTTGTGCAAAATAAACACGTCTATTGAACTTGCCTGCACTCCGAACGCCGCCGCATAATTGTAGTCATTCGGATCGTACGGCGTTATCATAACTTCATCCATGCCGTGATCGTAGCAAATTTTTTCGATCTTTTCGGACAGTTCGGGCTTTAAATTGAAACTCGCACCTATCCACAGGTTGAACTTGCGCTCGAGCGGCGTACGAGATACCCAATAAAAGCACAATCCGACAATCGATGCGGAAACCGCAATAGCCGTAAGCCATATCCACGGTTTTTTGAGCAAACGTATCATCTTCGGGGTCAAAGCTATCTTTTTCATAACTCATCTCCCGAAACGTTGTCATCGCCGTCGCCGTCGGCGGTATCGCTTGCGGCGTCCGCAAGATTTTCGTATGCGATTATGCGCTCGCCCATGACTTTGAGATCGTACGTCATACCGATCTCGAAAACGCTATCGGAATCGAACAACACATACAGACTCTTCCGCTCGCCGTCGATATCGAATTCGCAACCAGTATACTCCACACTGTTTATAGTCTTATTTTCACAGGTACCGTTGTAAACACCGCGAAGATACTTGCAGTCGGCGTTCTCAATGATCTTAAACAGCCGGGCGCGCTCGCGTTTTGCGGGAAACACGGCATAAAAAAACAAGACCGTAAACCAAAAAAACAGCACGCCGAGCGCAAAGTCGACTATTACGCACAGCCAAAGCAGCTTCTTAAAGTGGATGTAAAGTATGACAAACAGCACGCAAACCGTTATAAGCAAAACAGCCGTCGCGATATACAATAAAAGCGAGTTGCGCCTATCGGCAGCGGCTTTCCGTCTGTCTTTTTCGGAATAGATTTCGTTCATGCGAATTATTATCGATAATTCAGTTATAGCCCGACTCACGCCGGGCTATAACGAAATTCGATTGGTTTAGAGTCGTAAATGGACTTAAAGCGTTACACCGAGCGAAGCAAGTTTTTCTGTAACTGCGTCCATGCCCGTAATCACATAGTAATCTTTATAGCGAGTGAAACAGTTGAACGTTACAAACCCGACAGCAGTCGATGTTTCGTCACTATCATTGAAACGCCCCGCGGTTTCGGTCTTTACGTGCTTGCCGTTCGCAAACATGTAAATTTGATCACCGATCCTTGCAAGCCCGAGAGTCGCATAATCGTCGCCTTTGTACGACAATCCGGGAACGTTGTAAGAACGATAGCCGTTAGCGCCCGTCCACAAATAATCGCTTCCGGTAGCGTTACTTTCGACATAACCGACATACGGATTATCGAACGTCGATTGATAGTCAATGTTGTAGCTGATAAACGTCTTGTTCTTTGTTCTGAGAACTATGCCTGCTTTGGGCGCGGGATCCCAGTTGTATGTCTTAGTGTGATCGAGCACCGACATTTTGACTTCTACATACAGCACGGTACTGTTAACGTCCTTAAAGTAAATTTCGGACATATTGCCCGCCCAGTCTTTATCGACATAGTTATCGGACGCATCGTGCGAAAGATCGAAACCGAAGTTGCTCTTCAAGTCATAGTCGGCGCCTGCAACGACCTGGTCGGCGTTGGTCGGTTTATAGAAATCTTTTACAGAACCGAACGTCTTGCTCTCATAGAA
>CAJUQF010000041.1:9239-11503 GCA_910588315.1 uncultured Christensenellaceae bacterium
CCACGGGATCGTGCGCCTTATACTTATACGATTTGAGCGCGCCCGAGCCGGCGTTTGTAGATATGTCTTTGCCGAGAACTTTTATCTCGTTGATATTGATAGGTTTGGTAGGTTCGGCGAAAATCGTGATCGTTATCTCGTTGACGGCGACTTCGTTGAACTCTGCTATACACGCCGCTCCGGGTATTACAGCCCTTTGACTGCTGACATGCCAGTTATAATCGAACGGGACGCTCCTTATAACACGCTTTTTACCTTTGCAATTAAGAGTTATACCGTCGATTCCCATGAAAATTCGATCATAATCTATACTATTGTAGACCATAATAGACCTAACATTTACATAGTGATCGAATTTAAGAGTGATATCGTTTCGCACGTAGGCATCGACACTTGTGTAATCAGCTTTTGTTTCGTATTCTTTAACCAGATCGTTGGCATGAGCTTTTACCAAACCGTCGGTAAGATACTTGATGTCGCTGTTATTCGCCGTGTTGCTTGCGGTAACGGTAGCGAGCGGAGCGAGATTCTTATAGCCGGATATCTCCTCGGGGAGCGGCTGATAGGAATACGTCGGTCCGTTGGTGTGCATAAGTTCGAGTCCGTCTGCTTCACCGTCGCCATTAAGATCGAGCGTTTCGTTCTTGACCCAGGAAACCGTGTCAATGGCGATAGCGCGTTGATCGTCGTAATTCCTGCGGTTATAGAAACTGTGATACGCTATCATGAGTTCGTCGCCGCATTTTATAAAGCAGTGGTGACCGGCGCTTTGGATCTTGCCTTCCCACGCAACTTCGGTGGCGAGCAACGTGCCGCCGTCCTCGGGTTTGACCTTGATGAACGGTCCGAGCGGGCTGTCCGAAACCGCTTGACGCACCTGATACATCGGGTTCATGAAATTGAACGTAGAGAATGTAAGATAATACTTGTCGTTATGACGCCATACGAATGCGCCTTCGTTAACATCCTGACCTTCCGGGCAGTCGTTGGTGGGCAATCCGGGCTGCGACTTATTAAGATTTGTAAGCTCGGTTATCGTCGAATAGTCGGGGGTAAGCCAGTTACCGTCTTTCATCTTCAAACCGAATATCGTCTGTCCGTGCCAAACGCCGTTACCGTCGTGACCGTAACCGGAATAATAAAGATATTTCTCGTTTGTAACGGGATCGATATACGGGTGAGCATCTATAACATTGCTTCTCGCTATTTCCCTGCCGTTCGCCAAATTTTTTATGACAGGATTGTCATACGACAAATCGTATACCGGTTTCATTTTGTATTCTTCGGTAAGCGGCGCGAAAGGTCCGTACGGCTGTTCCGAAAAAACGACCGAGATATTCTTAAAATTGTTACCTTTATCATACCATGCAGTATTCGGACTGTCGAGCGTGCCGTTATCCGAGTTGAAGAACATTAAATATCCGTTGAGATCGGCATCGTACAATACTTCGGGCGCCCAGTGATTCTTGTAGTCCCAGCACTCGTCGAAATCGGGCTTGTACGCAACGGTCTTGTATTCCCAGTTGGTAAGATCCTTACTGCGCCAACACTGTATACCGTAACCGTGTACAAGGTCGCTCGTACCGTAGGTATAGAAATAGCCCTTTTCCTGTCCGTGATCGACATAAATGACCGTGGGGTCTGCGATCTTGTATTTGAACTCGTTGAGATAGTACAGATCCTGGTTAAACGACGTATCGGCATTATACGCTTTGTCGTAAATGCCTTCTTCTTCATTTATCAGCTTGCGTTCGTATGTCGTATACCAATTTGCGGCATCCGGACCGTCGTCACCGCCGCCACATGCGGCGAGCGTTGGAACAAGCATCGTAGAAGCAAGCGCCAATGCGAGTAGTTTTTTGCTAGTTTTTTTCATCAATATCTCCTAAATTTGAATTGATAGTTTATGCGGCAAAAAGCCGCTGTTGTTGATTTTATATCTATTTGGATTTCTCGACTTCGCTCGAAATAACAAATGCGTAGTCTTATCATCTCGACCAAACATGTCATCTCAACCGTAGCGAACATAAGCGAGCGTAGCAGAGAGATATTAAAGCCTATACGCAAAAATTTCTCTACTTGCACATTACGGCGCTCCGATCGAAGTGACAGCAGTTATTGCCGTGATGAAAAATATAAGCGATACAAAGTACTATGAACTGTTGGTATTGGGTTTATCGTTCGACTACAACTTCATGCCGCTTGTTGCAATACCTTCGATAAAGTACTTTTGCGCTACGATGTATATAATGAGCGTCGGCACG
>CAJUQF010000041.1:11513-16232 GCA_910588315.1 uncultured Christensenellaceae bacterium
ACCGAACCTGCCATCATTGCGGGATAGTTGCGCGAATACGTGCCTTTAAACGAATTGAGCGCTATCTGCAAAGTGTACCACTCCGGATCGCGCAGATAAAGCATGGGTCCGAAGTAATCGTTATATCCGCCGATAAAGCCGAGTATGCCCTGTGCGAGAAGCGCAGGCACCGACAGCGGAACCATTATCTTCCAGAAAATTCTGAAGTAGCCCATGCCGTCGAGTTTAGCCGCCTCGATAAGCGACGACGGAATACCGGCGTAAAACTGCCGCATAAAGAACACACAAGTCGCCGCGCCGAACATGCCGGGGATCATAAGCGGCAACGGAGTGTCTACCCAATCGAGCAAGGAATAAACCATGAACGACGGCGTAAGCATTATCGTGCCGGGGATCATCATCGTAAGGAGCAACACAGAGAACAAGAAGTTTTTTCCCTTGAATCTGAGCTTTGCAAAAGCATACGCGCTCATTGCCGAGCAGAAAAGTCCGAGGATAGTCGGAGGAATGACGATTATAAGGGTGTTTAAGAAACCACGCAATACAACCGGCATGCCGTCGCCGCCCGCGGCGTATGTGAATACTTCTTTATACGCGCTTGTAGTAAAATCTTTAGGCCAGAATGTGAAGTCGAGATCGCTCGCCTCCGCTTGAGTCTTAAACGACGTGGTAAGAACGATAGAAAACGGCGCAAGTATCCAAAGCGCAAACAGCACAAGGACCACGTATATAATAACTTTACTTACTATGCGCTTTATGCGCGCGTTTCTATTCTTTTTCTTTTTTGCGAGAGCGAGCTGTTCGGCAACTGTAAGCTCTTTCTTTTCGTTTGTTGCGAATGGAGTCTCTTGCACTGCAATCGCAACCGCACCGTCAACAGAGGCGGTAAGCTCGTTTTCTTCTATCATGTTTTCGTTGTTATCAATCATAGCTCACCCACAGTTTCGAAACGCCGAAGTTGATTATCGTTATAATGATTATAACTATTGCAAGCAACCAAGCAGATGCAGATGCCGGCCCCATCTCCATGTATTGGAACGCTCTGCGGTACAGATAGAAAACGACCGTAACGCCTACGTTATCCGGTCCACCGGACGAACTGATTATCTGCGGTCGCGCAAACTCCTGCAAGGCGCCGATTATACCCATTATCAAAAGGTAGAACGTCGTCGGCGAAATAGCGGGAATCGTTATGTGCAGGAACGTTTTAAACGAGTTGGCGCCGTCTACCTTAGCCGCCTCGTACAGCGTGCTGTTTACGTTGGTAAGCGCCGCACCGTACAAAATTATACCGTAACCGGTACCCGACCACACCCCCATAAAAATAAGCACGGGAATAAACCAATCGGGATCGTTGAACCAGTTGATAGGCTCCCAGCCCCAGGCTTTAAAAAGGTTGTTTACGACGCCGAAACGGTTGTTGAAAATCCATTGCCACATAAGCGTGATAGCAACAACGCTGCAAACGTACGGAACGAAATATATCGTGCGGAACACCTTTTTGGCTTTGATGTTTTTGGTAAGAAGATAAGCTATGATAAGCGACAGGAAAATGTTTATAAACGTCGACACACTCATGTACAGAGTGTTAACTATCGACTGCCAAAACAGATCGTCGCTCAGCACGTCTTTGAAGTTCTCGATCCCATTCCATGTAGCGCCTTCGAACGAGAAACCTTTTATATCCATGAACGCCATACCTATGGCGAGTATCATGGGGATAAGTCCGAAAATGCAGAACCCGAGTACGGGAATAAACGACATACAAAAACCGGTCAAGCCTTCCTTATCTATCTTCTTTTTTTTATGTACATTATCGAGATACATAGTTTCTCCTTTTATAGATAATACGGTACTGCGGCGTGCGATTATCCGCACGCCGCAAAAACCGCGGCTTAAACAATTTTATTTATTCTTTGTGTACTTCTCGAGAAGACCGAACGTCTTGGAATAATCACTGGATTTAAAGAATTCTTCGAATGTCATAGTGCCGTTACGTACGGAACCGTTGAGTTTACCCGCCCAAGCATCTATCCATTTGTTATCCTGCAAGAACCACCAGTCGCCCGCCTGCTCATATGAAGTTGCGTCAAGGAACACCTTGGAGTTGCGCGGCATTTGATTGGTTTGCAAGAAAATCTCTTCGTCTTCTGCAAGTTTCTTTTGAAGCGGTATAGCAAACCCTTTAAGAGACTGAGCTTTTTGCCCTTCCTCGCCACCGCAGAACTCTACAAATTTCCACGCAGCAACTTTAAGCTTGCTCTTTGCGCTTATGCAAAGCCCTACCGAGCCGCTGTGTCCCGCCTCTATGCCGTGTACGGTAACGTTGCCGTCGGCGTCATACTCTTTGTACATCGGAAGCGGTGCTACGTCCCAAGTAATGCCTTTGAGCAAGCCGTTCTTTTCTTCACGGAACTTGGTTACGTTCCAACGACCGTCGACGAGCATGCCGAGACGTCCTGCCATAAACTCGCTTGTCTTACCCGCATCGCCGTCGATATCGGTGGGAAGCGGGCAAATACCGTATGCCTGAGTTCCGTCGATATCTACAAGCTTACCGTCTTTTTTAACGTCGCCTATACGAACAAACTCGGCAAACGCCTCTCTCTGACTGGGAAGTTCATTGAGCTTTTTGGCATCATACAAAGCTTTGACTTCATCCGTGATTTTATAGTTAGCCGCATTTTGATACATACTCGCGCCGTCGGCGGCTTTTTTGCCGGCATATATCGACATATCGAGTTTATCTTGATACGCAATGATCTTGCCGGGACCGTAATGCTTTTTATTGACCGTAACGCCTTCGGTAACATCGTCTTTTACGATATAGTTCTTGGTGTTGTCCATAAGCGTGAAGTCGTAGTAGTAGCCGCAATCATATTTATCACTGGGAATTTTTTGAATGCAGTTGCCGCCTACAGACCAACCGTAATTGAACCACCATTCGGTAAAGTATCCGTAGCCCTGGGGCTTACCGTGACTGCGCATATAATCCTGCACTACTTTAGCACATTCGCGCGTCTCTTCCCAGCTCATGGGGATCTGGTTATTGAAATACTTTTGACCGTTTACTACAAAATAGCCTTTTTCTTTTACCGTAGCGCTGCCCAATCCCAAATCGGCTTTGGTATTGCCGCGATCGTCTTTACCGCCGGCATTAAAAGCCACAAGACCGGCCTCATCGACAGAAAGGATCTTGATCCCTGCGCCTTCGAAATAAGTTTCGTTATAGAATATGACGGTAGGACCGAGATCTTTGGGAACGCCGTAGTATCTGCCTGTCGCCGTACCCGACTCATACGTATTTACGTCGTATTTGTAACGCGTTACGACGTTATCCCACATCTCTTCGGGCTTATATATCTCGCTCTTAGGAATATTTTTATCGGGATTACCTTCAATAAAATCGGTGATATCGTAAAGGTACCCGTTTTCGGCATATTGCTTATAACCGGAGTCACCAACGTAGAAAACGTCACCGGCATTACCTTGCGCAAGCGATTGTCCCAAAATATCGCCGTAGCTATCGCCGGTTCGTTGAACCAACTCAACTTTTACGTTCAATTCTTTGCCGGTGGTTGAATTGAATTTTTTTACAAGGCTATCGAACACTTCGATCTCGCTGTCGTCGCCGTTTATCCAAAAACTAACAATAGCCGTTTTATCGCTCGGCTTAATAGTTCCATCGGGATTGATAGACAGATCATTGCCTTTGTCTTCGCCGCACGCAGTCGCAAACGGCAAAACGCATAAGCAGCACGCCATTGCAACAAGTGATTTGAGAATTTTCTTCATATTTATCTCCTTATAAAAAGTAATTTGACATATTTGTCGTTCTTTTCGAATAACTCGTCAAGAACTTCCGTCTTTTGTGCGGTCACCCGCAATGTTGCCCGCCGACATTATCGGCTGTACTCTTTATATCAAGTCGGGGTTCTGCCCGATACTTGCCGTTTGGATATCTCGCTTTTTTCGCTTATGCGTACTCCGGTCGAGATGACATATAATGGCGACGACTTTTCTATGCCCTATCCGGCGAATGTAAAGCCTTTTATAAGCATTTCTCGCCGACCGTCGGGACCGCCGTTTATCTTATTTAAAAGAAGTTCGACGGCAGTTTCCGCCATGGCTTTTTTGTCGTAATCCACCGACTTTAAAGCACCGGGCAGAAATATTTCTTTTTGAATGTTGTCATAACCCACAACTTCTATACCGTCGAGTTTATGTCGCGCCAGTACCGACATGATCTCGTACGCTATCAGATCGCTGAAACAAAATACGCAATCGGGCAGATCGCCCGAATCAATGACTTTCTCGAAAAAGTCTACGTACTTATTGGCGATGGGAGTTACTACATAGTTGAGCTTGACGTCGATCCCGACTTTTTTGAATTCGTCCGCGAATCCTTCGCCGCGCTCGCGTGAGCAATCGAGCATTTCGGTTTCGCCGAGATACATCGGGCGCTTATAACCATGCTCTATAAAATACTTTGCGGCTAACCTGCCGCCTTCTACGTCGTCCAAGTGAACGCAATCGCACATGCCGTGCGTTTTTCGTCCGATGACGACGGTGGGAAGCTTGTTGTTGTCGATCTCGCGCTGTGCCGATTCCGTCGGTTGAAGGAATGACAGCAAGCCGTCGACGTTGTCCGACACCATCTGCCTGACGATGTCCTCTCCGAATGCAAAACTGTTGTTCTTGAGTGTTACGATGGAATAC
>CAJUQF010000042.1:0-1585 GCA_910588315.1 uncultured Christensenellaceae bacterium
CTCGTAGGTCCGTCCGGCGGCGGCAAAACCACACTGTGCCATTTGATCCCGCGCTTTTACGAGATAGACGACGGCACGATATCGATAGACGGATACGATATCCGTTCGCTGTCGCGTAAAAGTTTACGCAACAATATAGGCATAGTGCAGCAGGACGTGTTCCTGTTTAACGGCACGATAAAAGAAAACATCGCCTACGGGAACTTTGCCGCAACGGACGAGGAGATCATGCAAGCGGCAAAAAAAGCCAATATCCACGAGCATATCATGTCTCTTCCCGACGGATATCTTACTCAAGTCGGCGAACGCGGCATCAAGCTTTCCGGCGGACAGAAACAACGCGTATCCATAGCGCGAGCGTTTCTCAAAGATCCGCCTGTTCTGATTCTCGACGAAGCGACGTCGGCGCTCGACAACGCGACGGAAATGCTTATACAGGACGCGCTCGAAACCCTTTCCACGGGACGCACGACTATAGTAGTCGCCCATCGACTGTCGACTATAAAAAACGCCGACGAGATAATAGTAGTCACAAATAACGGCGTGGAAGAGCGCGGAACACACGACGAGCTTATCGCGCGCGGCGATATGTATAAAACACTTTACCAATATCAATTCAAGAATTTGTAAAAAGCACATATCGATAAAACTAATATCTCGATAAACAAATTAGGTATTTGCCGCAATGTAAAGCCATACCAAACGAGCAAACGCACATTTTCGTCGCATAGCGATGCCCGAATAATTTTATTGTCAAAGTAAAAACGATCTTGCAAACGAAATTTCTTACTCATTAAATAAAGCAACCGCCAAAAGTGAACGGTTGCTTTATTTGTGCTCTCCCTTTGCAATTCATTTTCTTTATCCCGCTGCATATATTATATATTAGGTATTACCTAATTGTCAAGCAAAATTAAGCAATACCTAATAAAATATAAGCATGAAATCATATCTCGATCAAATAATATCGGAAAATATCAGAAACGAAATAGAAAGCTCAGGTAAGAGCAAAACGGAGATCGCGGCGGCGATCGGTGTGAGCAAACCGACCGTATCGCAATATTGTTCCGGAAAAGTCCAGCCGTCGCTGTCTACCCTTTCACGGCTTTGCAAGTTTCTCGACTGTTCTGCCGACGATATTTTGAATATCGATAAACCGCGATAAGCATAAAATTTTATATTAACAATATTTCGTCAAAAGAAAACCACGTAATGACCGATCGAAAATCATTACGCGGTTTATTTCATTCGAATTCCTGTTGCTATTTTTGCGAGATGACCTTTATGAACTCTTCGAACAACGGATGGGTGGTGAGCAGGCGCGATTTGTACTCGGGGTGGAAAATCGTGCCGATGAAGAACTTTTTGGTCGGTATCTCGAACGCTTCCGGGACGCCCGTCGGCGAATGTGCCGAAAACACCAAGCCGTTACGCAGGAACAACTGTTCGTACGTGCCGGAGAAATCATATCTGTGGCGATGCCGCTCGGTCACCATTTGTTCGCCGTAAATGCGGCTGAGATACGTACCAGGCGTTATCATAGTCGGGAACGCGCCCTTTTTGAGCATCGGCGGTTCGATACTGC
>CAJUQF010000042.1:1595-11418 GCA_910588315.1 uncultured Christensenellaceae bacterium
CGAGTCCGCGCCGGTCATATTGCACACGTCTTTGGCAAATTCTATAAGTCCCGCCTCCGCGCCGAGTCCTATCATAAGGCACGGTATATCGTTTTCGCGCGCATATTTGGCGGCAACCTGTTTACCGTTAAACCCGCGTTCGCCGAATCCCGGACCGATAACGATACCGTTATACGCATCCAAAATAGTGGGAGTCTCTTCCACTTTCGCCGCCGAAATCAGGGTGATATCGACAGACTCGTTTTTCAACAAGCCCGCAGTTTTGATCGCGTCGATCAACGACTGGTACGCAGTGACCTTTTCCACGTATTTGCCGACAAGCGCGATATGCAGCGTGCTGTCGGATTGCTTTACGGCGTCGGCACGCGCGCACATGTCACGCCACGCGTCAAGCTTAGGCTCGCGCTCTTCCATCTTGAGTTTGCTAAGCGCAACCTTTTCGAATCCCTGCTCGTGAAGTTTGAGCGGCACTCTGTAAATATTATCGGTAGTAACGCTTTCCATTATGCCGGACTTATCGACGTTACAGAAAAGCGACAATTTCTTTTTCGCACCGTCGTCGAGCGGCTCGTCCGAACGGCACACTATAATATCCGGCTGAATACCGATATTTTGCAATTCCTTGACCGAGTTCTGCGTAGGCTTGGTTTTATGTTCGCCGCTCATCTCGATTATAGGCACATACGTGATGTGTATGTACACCGCATTGCCCTTGCCGAGTTCGCCGCGGCACTGACGTATGGCCTCCAAGTACGGATGGTTCTCGATATCGCCTACCACACCGCCTATCTCGCAGATAACAACGTCGGTCTCGGGGCGGTTGAGCGTATATAACGTGCGTTTGATCTCGCCGGTTATGTGCGGCACGACCTGAACGGATTCACCGTCGTACGCGCCTTCACGCTCCCTGCGAATAACGGCGGAATATATCTTGCCGCTCGTGATGTTGCTGTTTTCCGAAAGATTCTGATCGAGAAAACGCTCGTAGTGTCCTATAACGAGATCGCCCTCGCCGCCGTCGTCGGTCACGTAAACTTCGCCGTGCTGATACGGACTGAGGTACAGCGAGTCGACGTTGAAATACGGATCGAACTTGACCATGTCGACCGTATAACCCTGCGCCTTGATGAGCATAGCCATACTCGCGGCTGTAATTCCCTTTCCCAATCCCGACACTACACCGCCGGTAACGAAAATAAACTTAGACATGATATCTTATGCTTGTCCTCCTGATTCGTTAAAGCTACAACACAGTTCTCCGCTTCGCGGATATCACATTTTAAAACCTATTTCTTTAAGTTTTATCGCGTTATACTCTACAACGTCGAGCAAGTGATTGAATATCGCAAGCGCGGTCTTTCTCTCCGGAATAGAGCGCGACATGTTACTGTCGGTATTATCCGAGTGCGCAAAGAAGTTTCTCTGCGAAAAATATTCCGTGTACAGCGCAACCAATACTTCCGCGTATATGACGCTGCCTATGCGTTGGGTGTAACCCGTTTTGAGAATATACTTGCCGCTGTCGTCCTTATCGAACGCCTGCCCGATCATTTTGACCTTGATGCCTTCCGCGGCTTGCAGATCGAACACAAAACGCTCAAGCCCCCTGAATGCCGGAACAAGCAGCACCGAATAGTCCGAAAGATGCAGTCCGGTCTGAGAAAAATCGTGTATTCCGTACGAAAAATCTATTCGCGACTGCTCGGACAGATACGTATAAGCCGTCGGCAGTCTGCGTTTCAGTTTGTTCTGAACATCGGAAACTTTCTTTTCGGAATCGACGCCGGGATTGACAACGTAGTTTTCGAGCGCGGACGAATAATCGCTGTCGTGGCTTACCTGAGACATAACTTCGCCGAACAGATCGGAACGCTTGCCTTGAAGTTGCAACGTCATGCGCTTTGTGGCATAACGCAACAAAACCTTTTGCCCCGCGCCGTCGGATACGGTAAACATTTTAACTTCCTGCGGCGTACCGCCGAACTCCGTGCCGTCAGTCGTAACGGTCTTACCGTAAGACTTTAATCGCCGTATCGCGCCGTCCAAGGCCTCGGGCGGAAAGTTCTTTACCGAATAACCGTTTTTGTATTCCGGCAAATCCGTACCGGACGTAACGACAAGATCCTGCGCCGCACTCGCTTTAGGCGGTCTGCCGCGCTTGCGCTTTTCCGGCTGAGCGATCGGCATTATCGGCTCTTGAACTATGTTGTATTGCGGTATCTGCGCTTCGACTTGCGGCAGTTTTGCCTTAGGCGGTCTGCCGCGTTTACGTTTTTCCGGCTGCGTCTGATCCTTGACGTCACCGGACGCGGAGCGCGTATTTATCTTGAAATCCTTGGTACTCGCCGTGCTGTCGTCTTCCGTTCCGAAAGATATTACGGCTTTGCGCGGTAACACACCCGGCGCTCTGCCGCCTACCGATATGGCTATGCCGACAGGCTTGACACTGTCCGTGCGCGGCTCCGGCTTTACTTCCCGACGCGCAGCCGCATTGAATACCACTTTACTATCGTCCTGGCGCGGCATAGCCGGCTTTTGCGAATATTGAGCGGTAGAAGTTCTGTTCTCGCCGTACGACGGCAACGGACGTTTTTTTATCACCTGCGGCGGATATATTTCGTCGCCGCTTATTTCGAATCCGTCGCGAATCGGCGGCTCTGTCTTTTTGCGTACGGTCTGGGGCGGATAAATTTCGTCAGTAGAAATAATTGCGCCCTTGGATGAAACGAACAGCGTAGGCGCAGGCGCGATATCCGGTCTGCGTATTATTCTTTCCGGGGACACAAATAACTTCGCGCGCGACCCGTTTTCCGTAATGCTTGTGATAACGTTATTGCCGCCCGATATGCGCTTGTTTACGGCGCGTCTCGTCGGTTGATTGGGCGGAACCGTTCCCTGCGACGGAACAATCGACTTTTTTACGGTCTTGCCGTTTGTTCCGAATGAATCCAACAACATTTGAGCATAGTCTTCTCTGCCCGTAACGGACAGTATCTTTGCGGTTGTATCGTAAACCAGCGCGACGCGGTTGCCGTCCGCAAGGAAGGTATACCTGTCGTAATGCGATTTCATACTCGCTCTCACTTCGCCGCGCGGCACGAATACCGCCCTGTCTATCCGCCCGACAAACTTACTTACCTCACTGTCGTCGCACGGCGAAATATTAAATCTGACATTATCCATAATGACTCCGAAATTGCAGCCTCTTAAATTTATTATCCGATGTGTTTTTACCGACGAATATACCTATAACATATATTCGATTTTCATATAAGTTTCAATGTTTGCGCGCGTCCAATTTGATTGGACGACGTGAATATACATTATATACATATTCACGTCGCCGCGCAAAAAATTATAAGCGACCAAATTTTCGGTCGCTTATAACAAAAGTTCTTATTTCTTGACCTTGCGGAAGCGTACGACGTAGATGATAACACCGGCAAGAAGTACGATCGCTACGATGATAAGAACAGTCGAAAGCGTTGTCCATGTCGTGGGAGACGAAGAACCTTGGCTCGCGACGGTAACGTTGTCGGTGAGCTGGTATTCATTGCCGACCGCATCTTTTACCGTGTAAACGATCTTGTAATCGCCTACCTTGCTGAGCTTGATTTCGGAACCGTTGTTCTCTTTATCGGCATAGCCGGCAAACGAACCGGAAACGGTATGGCTGGACATTATATCGCCGGACGGATCGTAGATCTCTTTGGTGACTGTAATGCCCGTCGTGCTTTCTTCTTCTACAAGTTCGAACTTGGCGAACTTGAATACATCGCCTTCTTTCTTGGTGCCGGAAGTATTGGTGCCGCCTTTCGTAGTGAACACGGGAGCAAATACGTCGCCGACATTGATCGTGTACGTCACGGTCGCGGGTGTGGCATTTTTGTACGTTGCGGTATACGTTACGGTATACGCGCCGTCTTTCGTAGCCTTGAAAGTCTTGTTGCCATCTTTCGTTTCGGTAAGATCGACGTCATAAGAATCGGGATCTTTTACTTCGATCTCTACCTTACCCATGCCGTTCTCGGTATAAGCTATCGCTTTGGGCAGGGTCACTTCCGCATCCTTCTCTTTATAAGAAGGCATCGTGTCTTGAAGTTCTACTACGGGCGCTGCCTCGTCGGTAACGGTGAAGTTGTAAACGCCTTCGCTCGCGCCACCGAAGTTAACGTCGTTTGCGAAATCAAACGCCGCATCGGTCTTGATCTTCTCGTCAGCGATATAGCCGTCCTGAACGCTGTACGAACCTTGGGTCAAAGCAGTGAATTCACTGCCCATAAGCGAGAACGTACCGCCGCTTATCTTGCGCGCAACATAGAACTTGCCTTCGGGTATGCCCTTTATAACTTCGTTATGAAGTTTATACTTGGTGTTTACGCTGCCCGTGGTACCTATCGAGGGTATAGCGGACTGAGTCTCGTTATCGTTGCCGGCTTTGGCGTTTACGCCCATAAGCGTGTAGCCGTAGACGTCGCTCTTGCCGTGTACGTCGAACACGCGGATCGTCATAGTATAAGGTTTATCGGTAGTTGCTACTGCCGCCATGAACGCTATGTTCTGAACGTAGATAGTCGCAGGACCTTTTGTTTCTTTATCGGAAACGGTAACCGTCTCGAGCGTTACGCCTACGGGATTGCCGTTGGGATCGACGACCGAAACTTCGAATCCGGTAAACGCGCGCATATCGTAGTTTGCGGTGGTGACGGCGAATCTACCGGCATTGACCGTATCGCCGGCGGTGATAACATCACTGCCGTTTTCGTCGTTTACGAATTTGATATTTGCATTATACCCGAAATTCTCCGTCGTCTCTTTGACGATCTTGGTAACTGCGGAGATCGTAGTAACGTCGTTCAAATCTTTTAACGCGATCTCTTCACCGTCTTTAACGGCGTTGGACTTGAAGTTGCCTACCTTGTCCTGCACGTAGACATAGAAGTAAAGGTTGTCGTTAAGTTCGAGTTCCGCTTCGTTTTCTTTACCTTCGTTGATAACGACAAAGCGCTTGCCACCCGTCTTGGTTATAAGCTTGGCTTCTTCGCCGCCCTCGATATCGAGATAGTTATCGGTGATCGCCGCGTCGGTGTACATTCTGTAAACGAGCTGCGGACGGGTATCGTTGGCGTCGGAATAGACAGGGTACGGAACGGTAAAGGACTCGTCTGCCGCCGAAAGATATTCGGGAGCGGATACTTCCGCCGACGAAGGATCTGCTTTATCTTCGTACTCTTCTTTGAACGTTACGGTATAGGTTTTGGAAGAAGTGTTGTTCGCCTTATCGCGCGCACGGTACAACACGGTGTACGTGCCGGCTTTGGACGACATCTCCTCGCCTTTTTTGTCCTTTCTCTGATAGTAATCGAAATTGAATACGAATCCGTCTTCTTTGGAGAACGTGAATTCTTTTTCTTCGGCATTATCTTTGTTTTTGTAAGTGTCGTTAGCCGAGATCTTGTTATCTTTATCGCTGAGAATATTCTTGAATTCGACAACCGTTCTGCTGTTGTCCGAGTCGGTAATACGGAAGTAGAGCGAGATCGCATTGTTCTCGTCGCCGTCGACTTTGTCTTTGTTGTCTACAACGGTGGGAACGGTAAACTTGATCTTGTTCTGCATTTCGACTTCTTTGCCGTCTTTATCGGTGACGTTCTTGCCCCAGGTCTCGGGGATAAGATACTCGTCGACATTTTTGAAAACGGGCGCGACGTGGTCGGCGACCGTGATATTGAACTCGTTTGTACCCGACTTGCCTACAGTGTTATCGAAAAGATATGCGTCGCTGTATGCGGTATATCTGACTTTATAATCGCCTGCGACGGTGGGATAGAACGTCATAGACTTGTCGTTATCGAACTTAACGGGATCGTTTTGATGCTCATTGTACGCATATCCGTCGTCATTCACATCGACATTATTTACCGGCGTCTTGCCGTCGGGACCGATAACTTCGATCTCCACTCTTACGTTGTCGTCGTTGGTGTCCGTAGCTTTTGCAACGGGAAGAGTGACGGGACGGTTGATAGACGCGTCGCTTTGAACACCCGAAACCGAAAGCTTCGGATTGCTGTTGTAATTTACGGTAGACTGCACATTGACGGTAAACGTCTTTGTGTAAAATTTAGTGCCGGCGGCGCCGCCGATCTTTGCGGAGTAAGTGATAAACACTTTGCCGTTTTGATCTTTCTTGAATTCGCCGAAAGTTACCTTTCCTTCGGTCTCTTGCTTGGAATACAATGCACCGAGCGAATCTTCGACCTTATAGATAACGTCATTGCCGGGATACTCGGTAAGAACGTTGTCGTCGTTATAGTACATCAAATACGCGGCGGGAAGATTGAAACCCTTATTCTTTTCCACATACGTAGGGATATCCGCACCGTTGCCTTCCACCCAAAGGAAATAATCCTTTTCGAAAGTTACTTTGACGTTGAAATCATACGATACTTTGCCGCTGTCATCGGCATACGTAAGCTTATATATACCCATTTGATTGGCAACGACTTTGCTCTCGGCGGCTTTAGCCTCGATGACGTCGCCGTTGGGAGCGGTAACTTTAACACCTGCGGGGACAGTGATTTCCTTGCCGTATTCAACTTCGTTCTGAATGTTCAAGCCTGTCCCGAGCGTCACGTTGCCTGTTTCGGCTGTGACGGGTTCATCCGCAAAAACACGCATAGACATGGGTCTTGCGAAAGTAAAGCAGGTAATCAGCATAGCCAAACACAATATAAATACCGTGGCTGTTAGTCCGATTCGTTTGATCTTTCCGATTTTTTTCATTTAGTCGATAATCTCCTAATATGCTTTTGTACACATATACTGTAAAAGTATACTATTATGCAAAAAATTTGTCAAACATTTTTAATGCCATTATCCAAAAAGTTTGCATTTTGTTTTGTACGCCGTCGTCTTCCGGTCTTATCTATTATGAGATAGCCGAAAGATATTTATGCCGATGAATTATAAAGGGAATATTTTAATTAATTACCACGCCCAATAGGATAGCTTCGTCACCGCGCTATGCGTTATCGGTATGATCTTTTTATCGCTTGATCCCCGTTTGGAAAGCTAACTTCCCGTCCGATAAAAAGTTCTCGATACCGTCGGAAATACAGGCGTTGAAACCTGCCGGTCACAGCACTCTTATCATCGATTCGACCGCCGCAACGACAGGCAGTTTTTCTATCTCGCCCATCGCCGCCGTTATCGAACGTTCGCTTGCGCGGTGAGTCAGCAACAGCAGCGTCGTACGCTCGCCCGTTCCTTCGCGCTGCAATGCCGATTTTATGCTTACGCCGTTATCGCTTAATACCGTACATATTTTACCGAGCACGCCCGGCTTGTCGTCTACCGTCACGCACATGTAATATCCGCTCGTAAAATCACCGGCAAACTTTATATTATCGTCCGATCGATCTCCGCCGAAATCGCAGCATCGCGGTCCTTTTAACGCCTTTACCGTATCGGAAACTATCGCGCTGCCCGTAGGGCTTGCGCCGGCACCGGCGCCGAAAAACATAAGATCGCCCACGCTGTCGCCGTTAAGATACACGGCGTTATATGCGCCCGATACCGCCGCAAGCGGATGAGATCTGCTTACAAGCGCGGGATGCACGCGCGCCTCGACGGTATCGCCGTCGCGTTTGCACACCGCAAGCAGTTTTATTTCGTACCCGAGTGCGTGCGCGTTGACTATATCCGCGCCCGTTATCTTAGTTATACCTTCCCTGTAAACGGATTCGTACGGCACTACGGTATGGAACGCGAGCGACGCCAAAATAGAAAGTTTATACGCGGCATCGTAACCTTCTACGTCCGATTTGGGATCGGCTTCCGCGAAACCGAGTTTTTGCGCGTCCGCGAGCGCACCGGTATAATCTATATTCTCTGTACTCATTTTGCTCAGGATATAGTTTGTCGTACCGTTTATTATACCGTATACGCTTTGTATCCTATCGCCTTGCAGACTCTCTCCGAGCGCGCGTATTATCGGCACGCCGCCGACGCAACTCGCTTCGAAATACAGTCCGACGCCGTTTTGTTCGGCAAGCCTTGTAAGCTCCGTCCAATGCTTCGCCAAAAGCTCTTTATTCGCCGTAACGACCGATTTTCCCGAACGTAAAAGTTTGGTTATAAACGTCTTTGCCGGCTCGACTCCGCCCATAGTCTCTATAACGAGTTCGATGTCGCCGTTTGCGGCAAGCTTGTCTATGTCGGAGCAGAAAAGCGATTTAGCAATCCCGCGCCGAATCAGCGGCGTTTCGTCGCGGTCGAGTATAGCCGCAACCTCTATGTCGATATCTTGGGTAGACATTATATACTCGCGGTTGCGCGTAAGTATATCGTATGCGCCGCCGCCGACGGTACCCAATCCCATTATCGCTATTTTTTTCTTTTGCATAATCTTAAAACCCGTGCGATTATTTATTCATGTTGTAAAGTATATTCAAACCGCGCAAAGTAAGCGTGCGGTCGACTATGTCTATGACCGGCACACAGCGGTTTACGATATCGGAAATACCGCCTGTCGCCACGACTTTGGCGTTTTCCATACCGGATTCTTTTTTCAGCCTTGTTACCATCGATTCGATCATACCCGAATACCCGTATATCACGCCGGACTGCATATTCGTTATGGTCGTTTTGCCTATCGCGCTTTTAGGCACCGCAAGCTCGACTTTCGGCAGTCGCGCCGCGACGGACGACAGCGATTCGGACGCAGCTTTCAGCCCGAACGATATTGCCCCGCCCAAAAATATCCCGCCTTCCGCCACGACGTTGAACGTCGTTGCCGTACCGCAGTCTATGACCACGCACGGCGCGCCGTAAAGCCGGCATGCCGCGACGCAGTCGGCGACGCGGTCCGCGCCGAGTTCTTTCGGATTGTCGTACTTTAAATACAGACCCGTTTTCAGTCCCGCGCCGACGGTCATCGGCTTGATCCCGAAATACCGTTCCACCATATGTTCGAAGGTATAGTTGAGATTGGGATTGACCGAGCTTATCATAACGCCTTCGACGTCGCGCGGCGATATGTTCTTTATGCCAAGCATATCCTTTATGAGCAGCCAATACTCGTCGCTCGTTTTATTGGTCGACGCCATGCGCAACGTGTCCATCAGCTCGTCGCCGTCGAACACGCCCATCTTGATATTCGTATTTCCTATATCGAAAACTATTACCATATCACCGTACTCCGTCCGTGTGTTTACGCGGACACGATCTGTTTTTCAACACCACGCGGTTTAACGTAAGACTTATCGGCGGCGTAAGCGCAGCCATACACGCACATTCTATCGCGCCGCTTATCAGCATTTCGGGAATAGCGACTATCATAGTCGCGCCGCCCGTTTCGAATCCCGGCATTATAAAATAAAACATAGCAACAACGAGCGCGGTATTGAGCAAGCTGCCTATCGCCGCCGCTATCGATACCGCCGCAAACTTGCCCGATCTTTTTTGCGGTTTTGCAAAATGTTCGATGAGTTTGTACGCCCCGAACGCACCGAGCGCCGCAAACAGTCTCGGCACGATCGCGATATACGGCGCCTGTATGAACGCCGCCGCTACTATGCCCGTCGGGCTCAAAAAGCTGTAAGCGATACTCACCGCACCGAACGCCAGTCCCACAAATGCGGCTATACCGACCGATAACGTCGTCGCGGCGACCATTACGGGCAAAAAGAACACATACGGCAAAAATCCGGTCACGGCGCATAGCGCGGTGAGCGTTGCCGCAAGCGTGATAGAACGCGTGCTTATTTTCATTGTGTCACTCCTTCTGTTGGACTTTCGTTAACACAAATAGCCCACAGCCATA
>CAJUQF010000042.1:11428-15096 GCA_910588315.1 uncultured Christensenellaceae bacterium
CCGTAATATTGTACCATACCGCAAAAAAATACGCAAACTTTTCTTGCAAATTTCTGTAACACAACTCCGAAATTTCCATACACTGATGTTAGATAGGCGCTTATCGTACCGAAGAAAAACCTTGCCGGCCTCGCGTATCCGCGGACGCGTATCCCGGCGACGGCAACAAAAACAAAATTCTTCAAGGAGGAATGCAATATGTTCAACGGTGGCGGAAACTGCTGCGATATTCTTATGCTCTTATTGCTTTGCAGTTGTTGCGGCGGCAATCGCGGTTGCGGATGCGACTGCGGTTGCAAGAAAGGTTGCGATTGCAACGACATTCTGTTGTTGTACATCCTTATGTGCTGCTGCGGCGGTAAAGATAAATGCTGCTGCTAATCTCTACATAGTACAGAAAATTTTAAACGCCCGCAACATGATTGGAGTTCCCGTAGGAATATGGGGACTCCATATTTGTTTCGATTCGAGCGCGCGACAAAAAATGTCAGCCTCTTCCACACAAACTCATTCTATGAGTAAATTCGCTTGCTTGCAACGGCTTTATTTGCGACGACCGTAAACCTGCGGAGAACCGTTCGGGAGTATACGCAATTTATTCACTTGACTTTGCTTTCATTATAAAGTATAATTTAAACGATCATAAAACGAGGTTCTTTATATTATGAAAGTTACGATGGATAAGCTTGTGGCGCTTTGCAAATCGCGCGGGATAATATTCGCCGGCAGCGATATCTACGGCGGATTCGCCAATACATGGGACTACGGTCCGGTAGGCGTCGAGCTTTACAATAATATCAAAAAAGCCTGGTGGCAGAAGTTCGTTACCGAAAGCGAAAACAATTTCGGGTTGGACTGCTCCATACTTATGAATCCCAAGGTTTGGGAAGCGTCCGGACACCTTGCCGGTTTTTCCGATCCGCTTATGGACTGCAAGTCGTGCAAGAGCCGCTGCCGCGCCGACGATCTCGTCGAGGCTTACGCGTCGAAACACAAGCTCGACGTACCCGTAGCCGCTATGGATAACGACGCGCTGTCCGCGTTTGTCGCCGAACACAAGATACCCTGCCCCGTCTGCGGCAAATCGGATTTTACGCCCGTCAAGAAATTCAATCTTATGTTCAAGACTTTCCAAGGCGTTACCGAAGATACCGTTTCGACATGCTATCTCCGTCCGGAAACGGCGCAAGGCATATTCGTCAACTTTAAAAACGTCACGCGCTCGGCGCGGGCGCGCGTTCCGTTCGGGATCTGCCAAATAGGAAAAAGTTTCCGCAACGAGATCACGCCGGGGAACTTCATTTTCAGACTGCGCGAGTTCGAACAAATGGAAATGGAATTCTTCTGCAAACCCGGCACGGACCTCGAATGGTTCGAATATTGGAAAAACTACTGTTTCGAATTCTTGCAAAAACTCGGCATAAAAAAGGAAAACCTGCGCATTCGCGATCACGACAAAGCCGAGCTTTCATTCTATTCCAAAGCGACGAGCGACTTCGAATACCTGTTCCCGTTCGGCTGGGGCGAACTTTGGGGCATCGCCGACCGCACAGACTACGATCTTAAAAAACACGCCGAGTTCTCGGGCGAAAAACTCGAATACACCGACCCCGCGACAAACGAGACGTACGTACCGTACGTTGTCGAGCCGTCGCTCGGCACGGGCAGAGCGATGCTCGCGGTACTGTGCGACGCATACGACGAAGAACAGCTCGAAAAAGAAACGCGTACCGTCATGCACTTCGCGCCCGCCATTGCACCGTACAAAGCCGCCGTTCTCCCCTTGCAGAAAGCTTTGTCGGAACGCGCAGACAATCTTTACAGAGCGTTGCGCAAACGCGGCATAACCTGCACGTACGATCTACCCGGATCGATCGGCAAACGCTACCGCCGTCAGGACGAGATCGGCACGCCGTTCTGCATAACCGTCGATTTCGATACCGAGCCGACAGGAACGGTCACCGTCCGCGATCGCGACTCCATGAGTCAGATACGCATGGACGAAAGCAAAGTCGCCGATTATATACTCGACGCATGCAAAATGGATTGACAAATCGATTACCGAAACGATAACAAAGCATATATAACGGCAAACAAAAACTCCCGAAGTAATTCGGGAGTTTTTGCTAAAGGAGGTGACCAAACAAATAAACAAAAGTTTAGCACATACATATTATATCACGTACTGTATGCCGTGTCAATATGTTTTTCGAAAATTATCATTCGACTTCGAAAATATATTCCATGACTTCGCTGTACGGTTTTTCCGGCGAACACACGCCGCAATCGTCGGGGCAGGCATGGATACCGTCCGGATGGTATTGACATTCGAAACATATTGCTTTGTATCCGCCGAAGTTATCGCCGTATACGACTACGCACGGGTATGTCGTTTTTACCGACAGTTTGATACCGCTCAACTCCGAATACAACGAACATGCCACCTTATCCGTACCGCGATCGTCCAAGAAGAACGGATGATCGTAACCGTGGGTATAGCGTTGCACAAACTCGTCGTTGATGTGTAAGCCGGGCTTTTTCGGTGTGCGGAAGTCGAACTGCTCGGGAACTTCCGATATATTTTGAACGATGAGGCGCTCGTTAAGCACGCCCACGCGCGATGCGTTGAGATAAACTACCTGTTCCGTAGTAGGCGCGCGCAAGTCGCCCGACATATTCCAATACACATGATTTGTAAGGTTGAGCAGGGTTTTTGTGTCGGGTACGGCGTCGAACAATATAGCGAATCGATTTTCTTTTTCGTAAATGCGATAAGTTATCGTAACTTTGACGTTGCCGAAATATCCGCCCTCGCCGTCCGGACTTTCGCACTTGAACACGACGTCGGTGGAAGTTTCGCCTTTTACCACCGTCATCGAAAACAGTTTAGAATGTAAACCCGTACTTCCGCCGTGAAGATTATCCACGCCGTAATTGTTTTTTTCGAGTTTTACGTTGTGACCGTCGAGTGTAAACTCGGCGTTTTCTATTCTGCCCGATGTTCTACCTATAGTCATGCCGTGATATTCCTTGCCGTAACCGCTGTCGGGGAGCCTTGTAAGCTCGCGCGCCACGCCGTCGCGATCGGGAAGTTTGACGCTCATAATGCCTGCGCCGAGCGCCGAAAGCTTGATCTCAAGCCCGACGGAGTTTTTGAGCGTAACACATTCGGCGCCGCCGAAATTGCTTTTTTCGATTTTCATAATTTATCCTTTATGATTTATTTTTGTTTGTATCGGGTATGATACGTTGGTGTTTGATTTGCATAAATATCCGCCGCACGGTATTCAATCCGCATAACCTTTGGGGTTCATGGACTGCCACTTCCACAGCGACGCACACATCTCATCTATGCCGAGCTTGGCTTCCCAACCGAGTTCTTTTTTCGCTTTGCCTGCGTCGGAATAGCAAGCGGCGATATCGCCCGCCCTGCGCGGCTTTATGGAGTACGGGAGCTTATGTCCGCACGCCTTTTCGAATGCGTGTATGACGTCGAGCACGCTGTAACCTATGCCGGTGCCGAGATTATAAGTATACACACCGGGCGCGGATATCTTGTCGATCGCCGCGACGTGTCCTTTAGCAAGGTCCACGACATGGATATAGTCGCGAACTCCCGTGCCGTCGGGAGTATCGTAATCGTCGCCGAATACGCCCACCTCTTTGAG
>CAJUQF010000043.1:0-8726 GCA_910588315.1 uncultured Christensenellaceae bacterium
GCACCGCCGCCGCCGCTATCAAGATCGCTTGCGACCTTATCGACGAAAAAATGATCACCGAGAAAGAGGCGCTTATGCAGATAGATGCCAAATCGCTCGACATGCTTTTGCATCCGCAATTCGATCCGAAGGCGCTTAAAGCAGCCGACAAAGGCAACGTAGTAGGCAAAGGCATCGCGGCGTCCCCGGGCGCGGCTGCGGGCTCGATCGTATTTACCGCAGAAGATGCGGTTATCGAAGGCAAGAAGGGCAACAAGGTCGTTCTTGTTCGTTTGGAGACCAGCCCCGAAGATATCGAGGGCATGAAGTATGCGCAGGGCATACTTACCGTTCGCGGCGGTCAGACGTCGCACGCCGCCGTCGTTGCGCGCGGCATGGGTACTTGCTGTGTTTCCGGTTGCGGTGACATCAAAATGGACGAGGAGAACAAACGGTTCACGCTCGGCGGCAAGGTATACAAAGAAGGCGATGCGCTTTCGCTCGACGGCTCGACGGGCAATATCTATGATATCATGATACCCACCGTTCCCGCCGATCCCAACTCCGGTTATTTCGGCAGGATTATGGCGCTTGCCGACAAATATAAGGCGCTCGGCGTTCGCACAAATGCGGATACTCCCGCAGACGCCAAACAAGCGGCTGCGTTCGGCGCACAGGGTATAGGTCTTTGCCGTACCGAACATATGTTCTTCGATCCCGCAAGGATCGGCGCTTTCCGCGAAATGATTTGCGCGGATACCGTCGAACAGCGCGAAGCGGCGCTTGCGAAAATCGAACCGATGCAGCAGGCTGACTTCGAGGGGCTTATGGAAGCGCTCGAGGGGCAGCCCGTCACCATCCGTTTCTTGGATCCGCCTCTTCACGAATTTGTTCCCACGGACGAGGAAGATATCAAGACGCTTGCCAAGTCGCAGAACAAGACCGTTGCTCAGATCAAACAGCTTATATCCGACTTGCACGAGTTCAACCCGATGATGGGTCACCGCGGCTGCCGTCTTACCGTAACATATCCGGAAATCGCAGTCATGCAGACAAAGGCTGTCATCAAAGCTGCCATCGCGGTGCAGAAACGCCATAAGAACTGGAAAGTCGTTCCGGAAATCATGATCCCGCTTACCGGCGAAGTCAAAGAGCTCGCGTTTGTAAAAAAGACCGTCGTCAATACCGCCGACGAGGTTATCAAAGCTGCCGGTATCGACCTTAAATACGAAGTCGGCACCATGATCGAGATCCCTCGCGCGGCCCTTACCGCAGACGACATCGCCAAGGAAGCCGAGTTCTTCTGCTTCGGCACGAACGACCTTACGCAGATGACGTTCGGATTCAGCCGTGACGACGCAGGCAAATTCCTGCCCGGCTATTATGCAAATAAGATCTACGAATTCGATCCGTTTGCAAAGCTCGACACCGTAGGCGTTGGCAAGCTCATGGATATGGCTGTCAAACTCGGTAAAGCAGAGCGCAAGAGCCTTCATTGCGGTATCTGCGGCGAACACGGCGGCGATCCTTCGTCTATCGAATTCTGCCACAGCATCGGCTTGGATTACGTGTCTTGCTCGCCGTATCGCGTTCCCATCGCACGTCTTGCCGCCGCGCAGGCAAATATCAAGAATCCGCGCAAATAATTAATGCGAGTTCGATTTAAAAATATTTGAATTTTGATTTAAGGCTTATTCCGATAGGAGTGAGCCTTATTTTTATTTAAACGTACAAGTATTCATCATATAACGTGTTGTTACATTTTGTTTTGAAGTACGATAAAAACGATGTTATTAACGTGAATTCAGCGTGTTGATATGTAATAGATATAAATGTGTTTTCGTAGATATTGTTAATACATGAAATAGAATAGATCGATAATAATGAACAATATGTTTGTCGTTATGTGAGTATGAAAAATTCTTCAAAATACTATTACGCTTTGCGTATGCTTTACATCCCGATATCATGGTGATATAATGTATTTCGGCGAGGTGATAATATGTCAAAGTCAAAATGCGATGAACTTTGTGAACAGGGCAATAAACTTTACGGCGAACAAAATTTTGCGGAAGCGGTAAAGCTGTATAAATCTGCGGAGGAGCTTGGCAGTGTCGAAGCCGCATATATGCTCGGCATTTGCTATAACTACAATCGCGGCGTAGATGAAACGGACGAGAAACGAAGGAGCGAGATTGCCGGCGGGTATTTTATCAAAGCCGGCGACGGCGGTCATGCCGAAGCTCAGTGTTTTGCGGCGTTATGTTATCTTCACGGCATAGGTGTGGAAAAGGATATGTCCGTTGCGATCGAAAGATTCGAAAAGTCGGCGGACGGCGGTTGTGTCCAGGCAATGAATAATCTCGGATATATTTACGAAAACGGCTTAACGAATGACTCGGAAGATGACGACGAGTCGGAAGAATCGGACTCCGAGAATGACGATACATATGCTCTCGCGTTTGATTGGTATATGAAATCCGCCGAGAAGGGCGATCCGACAGGACAGCTCGGGGTCGGCAAATGCTATTATTACGGTAAAGGCGCTAAACGCGATATCCATAGCGCCGTTAAGTGGTATACGCTCGCCGCGGAACAAGGGCTTGCGGATGCGCTGTTTCGTCTTGGCGAATGCTATGACGACGGCGAGGGAGTCAAGAAAGACGAGATAGAAGCATTCGGGCTTTATAAACAAGCGGCGCAGAAAGGGCATGCCAAAGCGCAGTGTTATGTCGGTTATGATTACGAGAACGGCATCGGTGTTACGAGAAACATGGATGAAGCGCTTAAATGGTATAACTTATCGGCGCAGAACAATTATTTTCAAGCATACTGCAATCTCGGCTGTTGCTATGAGGAGGGCAGAGGCGTTAAAAAGAATATGGCAACTGCGCTGAAAATGTATGAGAAAGGCGCAGAGCTGGGCAGTGTTATGGCAATGTACAATATCGGCAATATCTATGCATTCGGCAAAGGTGTTAAGGTCAACAGCGAACTTGCCGTAGAATTTTACGAGAAGGCGGCGCAGAACGGTATGGCGGAAGCGCAGTTTAATCTTGCGCAGCATTTATATGAGGGAAAAGGCGTCGAGCAAGACGACGAAGCGGCGGCATTTTGGTTTTTGGAAGCGGCGAAGCGCGGCGACAGCGATGCTCAGTGCCAGATCGGGTCGTTCTATATGGACGGGATCGGTGTCGACGAAGATGCCGAGCTCGGATTCAAGTGGTTTATGCGTTCTGCCAAACAGGGCGACGGCGACGCGCAATATGCGGTAGGTCTGTGTTACGAAAACGGTATAGGCGTGGATGCCGATCCGGACGTTGCGGCGGACTGGTATGCTCGCGCCGCATCGAACGGGAATGCGGAAGCGAAAAAAGCCTTAAAAAGATTAAAATAGTATTATTATGGAAGTAAATATCGATTGGGACGACGGGCTGATAAAACTGCGTTACGAAACCAATGGCGAGACCGAGACTGCCGATAATAATGCGAAAGATGACGTAACTGTCGTTGAAAATACTCGCGATCTTTGCGACAAAGCGACGGAACTTTACGAATCCGGAAAGTATTCGGACGCTGTAAAACTATGGCGCAAAGCGGCAGAATACGGTGACGGGCACGCCGATTATTGCTTGGGCGTACTGTATTTGCACGGCGATATATTGAAAGTCGATCATGTTCGCGCATTTGAGCATTTTACATGTGCCGCCGAACGCGGACACAGGCTGGGACAGTATAATCTTGCAATGTGCTATGATTGCGGCATAGGCGTCGCCGAGAACGCAAAGCTTGCCTTCGAGTGGTGTCAAAAATCGGCTGAAAACGATTATGCGTGCGCACAGTACCGCCTGGCATTATTTTATAAAGCCGACAGCGGTTTGCTGTTTGCAGATAGTAAAGCGGCGTATTGGTTCACTCAAGCGCACAACCAAGGTTACTTGCCGGCGACGTGTGCGCTCGGAGAGTGTTATTATGACGGATACGGCGTGGATAAAGATCCGGTTGAAGCCGTCAAATTATTCGAGCTTGCCGCCGACGGCGGATCTATGCATGCGCTATTTCGGCTCGGTAAATGTTTTGAGAACGGTATCGGCGTAGATAAGGACATTAAAACGGCGCTCGATTATTATGACAGAGCGGCAAAACAAGGCGACGCCGATGCGCAGTACGAACTTGGGACGCGTTATGATTGCGGCGACGGTGTCGAACGAGATTTCGAGAAAGCGGTCGATCTTTTTCGCTCCGCCGCAGAACAAGGTCAGTCCGAGGCGCAAAACGCATACGGCTGGTGTTTTGTAGTCGGCAAGATCGTCGCACGCGATTTTTATGAGGCGGCGAGGTGGTTCCGTCGCGCCGCAAAGCACGGTAACATGCGCGCTCAATATAATCTTGCAATGTGCTATGAAGAAGGGCGCGGCGTTGCGCAAGACGCAGACAAGGCGTTTGAGTGGCACTTGAAAGCCGCAGAGCAGGGCGACGACAGAGCGCAATTGCATATCGGTTGGAGTTATCAGGTCGGTAACGGTGTAAATGTCGACGGACAAAAAGCGCTGGAGTGGTTGCTTAGATCCGCCGCTCAGAATAACGCTCAGGCACAGAGCGACGTGGGATATTGTTATACGAACGGTATCGGCGCAAAAAAGAATAAAGCCGAGGGTTTCTGTTGGTATCTTAAAGCGGCGGAACAAAACAATGTAATGGCTATGTTCAATGTGGCTTGCGGTTATCGTCACGGCGACGGTGTAAAGAGAAATGCGATCAAGGCGGAAGAATGGTACATACGTACTTTCGAGCATGGAAGTACGGACGGGATGATAGGTTTAGGCGGCATGTATGAGCGCGGCGACGGTGTAAAAAAAGATCTTAAAAAGGCGATAGAGTGCTATAAAAAAGCTATGGAATTCGGCGATGAAACCGCACCGTATTTATTGAGTAGAAAAAAGATATTAAAATTTATCGATAAAAATAAGCTGTGACAGCCTTAAAAACAGCGTCGATATTTTTTTGCGGGTTTCTTCGAAACGGTCTGCAATAAAACGAATTCAACAAATAGAAGGAAAACTATATGACTGTTAAGATACGATTTTTCTTAAATCGATTTGTATGTCGGTAACGTTTTATGTATGCAACAATTATCATAGCGTCGATAAGCTGTCTTGCGCTGATCGGTACGGTCATTTTCAAACCTGAAATTACGATAAAAAAGTTTGCGCTGCCGCTTTATCCGATAGTCGCGCTTATCGGTGCGATCTTTACACTATGTATTACTCCGTTGACTTTCGATGATTGTACGACGGGAGTCGTTGAATCAGGCGCCGTTAATCCCATAAAAATATTGGCGCTGTTTATTGCCGTTTCGGCAATCTCGGTATTTTTGGACGAGAGCGGATTTTTCGAGTTCCTCGCTCATAAGATGCTGTCCCGTGCCGGCGGTAATCAGAGGCGGTTGTTTTTTCTGCTGTATATAACGGTATCCGTCCTTACGGTATTCACTTCAAACGATATTATTATTTTGACATTCACGCCGTTTATAATTTACTTCTGCAAAAATGCGGGGATACGCGCTTTTCCTTATCTTATATCGGAGTTTGTAGCGGCCAATACTTGGAGTATGGCGCTTTTGATAGGTAATCCCACAAACATATATCTTGCGACTACCGTCGGCATAGACTTTTTTACATACATGCAATTCATGATATTGCCCGCGATCCTTGCGGGAACCGTCTCGGTAGGGATATTGTATTTAATGTTCGGCAAAACCCTTGCATTGCCATTCGATTGTAAAAACGAACCGGCGGCGATTAAAGATAAACCGATGTGTATTCTCGGTTGCGTCATGCTTATAATTTGTACGCTCGGTCTTGCGTTAAGCGGTTTTATCGGCGTCGAAATGTGGATAGAATGTTTGATTTGTTTGGGCTTGCTTATCGTTATCGCTTTAATCATATGCGCCGCAAGACGAAATAAGCCGTCGATCGTCGGGAGAACGCTATTACGCTTGCCGTATCCTTTGATACCGTTTGTATTATCCATGTTTATAATTGCGCTGGCTTTGGACAAGACCGGAATCACGTGCTATATAGCAAATGCTTTTTCATCGCATGAACTCGTGTTGTACGGTATATCTTCTTTTTTTGCGTCCAATCTGGTTAACAATATTCCGATGAGCATTATTTTTTCGTCCATGATAACGGCAGGCAATGCCGGAACCGGCGCCGTGTTTGCAAGTATTATCGGATCAAATCTCGGCGCTATCCTGACACCGATAGGCGCGATGGCGGGAATAATGTTCTCGTCAATTTGCAAAAAACACGGAGAGAAAATATCGGTGTTGAAATTTATAGGGTACGGCGCTTGCGTATCCGCCGTATCGATGACGACCGCTGTCTCCGCATTGGCGCTGATGACAGCGATAATATAATCGAAAGATTAGCTATATATAGCAGCATGGTGTAACGTCGTATACGTTGTGCGTCGTTTATTGCGTTTAAATATATTTATATCGGTTATTTTTATAAAAATACTTGACATTTATATAATTGCGTGGTATTCTACAATAGATTTTTTGTATTTATCGGGCATTTTTATCGAAGAATGGATTATAAATCGATCGTATTCGAAATACAAGACAAATATCTGTCGCCGTATGCGTGTAAAGACTCAGACAGTAAGGGACGCGCCCGTCCGTTGCCGTCTTGTCCGATGCGTACTGAGTTTCAGCGCGACCGCGACAGGATAATACACAGTAAAGCTTTCAGGCGATTGAAACACAAAACGCAGGTTTTTCTGTCGCCGGAGGGCGATCATTACAGGACGCGGCTCACTCATACTTTGGAGGTCAGTCAGATCGCGCGGACTATTGCGCGGTGTTTGAGGCTAAACGAAGATCTTGCGGAAGCGATCGCGCTCGGACATGATTTGGGTCACACGCCGTACGGACATGCGGGTGAGCGCGCGCTCGGCAAGTTTACGCATTTTCGCCATAACGAACAAAGTTTGCGCATGGTCGATCGTATCGAGAACGACGGCGTCGGCATGAATCTGACATTCGAAGTTCGCGACGGCATACTTCATCATACGGGCGGTACGCCTGCGTCGACGCTCGAGGGCGTTGTTGTGGCTTATGCCGATCGTATAGCTTACATAAATCACGATATAGACGATGCCATTCGCGGCGGAGTGATCGCTGCGAGCGATATTCCCAAAGAACTTTCCGAAATGTTCGGCGACACGCATTCGAAACGAATTTCGTCCATGATTACCGATATAATAACCGAGAGTTATGGGAAGAATTGCATTGCGCAGACACCTGCTTTTGAGCAAGGAACGAATGCGCTGAGACAGTTCATGTTCGATAACGTTTACACGTCGCCGCTCGCAAAGTCGGAAGAGAAAAAGGCGATCAAGATGATCGAATATCTGTACCTTTATTATGTTAATCACGAGAATGAGTTGCCGGCTCAGTTTGTTTACGAGTCGGACCCTATAGAACGCCGTGTCTGCGATTATATTTCCACGATGTCGGATCAGTATGCTGTCCGACTGTTCGAGGAGTTGACGGTCCCGCATAATTGGTCGAAGCTCTAAGACGCTTATCGACAACTACTTCATTCCACGGCAAGGAGATTTGTGGACAGAGAATTTTCAGATTTTATATCCGCTGTTATCGATAAGACGGACATTGTTTCGATGATATCGCGTTACGTCAAGGTGGAACGGAAAGGCAATACGTTTTGGGCGTGTTGTCCGTTTCATCATGAAACGCAGCCGTCGTTTTCGATCTCCGCAGATAAGCAGTTATTTCATTGTTTCGGCTGCAAAAAGAGCGGTAACGCGATCTCGTTTTTGACCGAGATAGAGAATATAGAGTTTATCGACGCGCTTAAAATGCTTGCCGAACAAGCGGGTATGGAAATGCCCAAGCCGAGATCGGGATCGGAATTTCATAAAGTGGACAAGAAACACCGCGAAACGCTTTACAATCTTATGCGCGATGCGGCGCGGCACTATCACGATAATCTAAAAAGCCCGAGAGCAAAGATATTCAACGATTATCTTACCGAGCGGCAAATACCTCCGTCGATGGTGACGCGGTTCGGTCTGGGCGCGAGTCTCGACTTCAATGAGATGATCGAATATCTTACCGGCAAAGGTTATACTGTAGAACAGATCCATGCTGCCGGGATCTGCGAAAACAAGGACGGCAGAAATTACGATGTATTCGGCAAGCGGCTTATATATCCGATCATAGACAATATGAACAATGTGGTCGCATTCGGCGGTCGAACGCTGGAAAAGGACGTTCATTTCGCCAAGTATCGCAACAGTACTCAAACGGAGATATTCGATAAGTCCAAAACGATCTACGCGATCAATCTTTTAAAGAAGCGTAAAGCCAAGGCGCCAGTCGATTATGTCATCATGGCAGAAGGATATATGGACGTGATAGCTTTGCACAAAGCAGGGTTCGATACCGCGGTAGCGTCTATGGGTACGGCGCTCACGTCCAAGCAGGCAAGGCAGTTAAAACTTTACAGCGATTTGGTATACATCAGTTACGACGGTGACACCGCGGGACAAAAGGCAACTTTGCGCGGCTTGGATATTCTGAAAGAAACAGGTATAACCGTTAAGGTCGTGCGTATCCCCGACGGACTCGATCCCGACGATATCATTAAACGCCAAGGTCCGCAAGGCTATCAAAAGCTTTTGGACGAGGCGATACCGCTTACGGCATATAAGATCGA
>CAJUQF010000043.1:8736-14954 GCA_910588315.1 uncultured Christensenellaceae bacterium
CGTAGTCGCTCTTGGTCTGCTCAATCTGAGCCTTGATCTGAGCCACGCGGGCAGTTCGCGATAGCCGCCACGACGAGCATAGTGCAATCGCTCGACAATCCGATAGAGCAGGAACAGTATTTCGATTACGTATCGAAACTCAGCGGATTCACGATCGAAGCGTTGAAGCGTCAGGCGGATTTCTCGGCGGTGTCTGCGCAACAGTCGCAACCGCGCAAAGAACCGCTTGCCGAAACTCAAGCCGCGGACAAGCGTATCGAATACGACGACACTGTAAAATTTTATCTGGCAAGCCTTGTGCGTGCGGAAGAGTACGTTACCTATGATAAGAACGTCACTTCGGTCATGCCGGATGAGTTTTCGGCGAGACTGTGTGATTGGTGCATGGCGCATAAAGGTTTTAAGCCTGCCGACGTCTTTACGGCATTCGGTTACGACAATCCGCTGTTATCCGAGCTGCACGACTATCGCGGGCTTCCGGGCGATGACAGTCGTAAGTTCAAAGACGTGGAAAACGAATTGTATCGAAGAGTACTTGTAAAAGAGGTCGAAGAGCTGACTGCGATGTACGAATCGACAAAAGACAACAAATATCTCGTTCGGGCGGGCGCGGTAAATGCGGAGCTTGCCAGATACAAGAAATACCGCAGTTAAAGGAGTGGTACACATGAGAGACAAGAATAAAGAAAACAAAAAACGTGAAAAAGAGATCGTATCGGAAGAAGTTCGGTACACTCCGACCGCCGAAGTAGGCGAGGCTTTGACAGAGTTGTTGAATTCGGCGCAACACGGCGGTATAGAATATAACATGCTTTTGGACAAGCTTACTATCGCGGGTGCCGGCGCAAACGATATGGATTACGCGCTCAAGCTTTTGGAAGATAAAGGGATAAACATTCTCAAAGACGGTATCAAGGCATCGATTCTGACGTCAAAGATGAACAATGCGCTTTCCAAGCTTATCGCGCTCGGTAAACAGCGTAACTTTTTATCGAATATCGAAATAGGCGAAAAGCTTACTATCGAGTGCGGTGCGGATGCGCAGCAGCTCGAAGAGGCGATGCGCATAATACGCGACAGCGAGATAGAAATAACCGACGGTCAGGTCAAGAACGCCGAACTTAAGAATATAGAAATTCTTATAGGCGGCGATACGAATGCCGACGATCCGGTCAAGGTTTTTCTCAAGGATATAGGTAAGATACCGCTGCTCAATGCCGACGAAGAAACCGATCTTGCCAAGCGCATGTCGGATGGTGACGAGGATGCAAAGAATAAGCTTACGGAGGCTAATCTACGACTGGTAGTCGCTATCGCCAAACGTTATGTCGGGCGCGGTATGCAGTTGCTCGATCTTATTCAAGAAGGAAATCTCGGACTCATGAAGGCTGTGGAAAAGTTCGATTATACAAAAGGATTCAGATTTTCCACTTACGCGACGTGGTGGATACGGCAGGCGATCACTCGTGCGATAGCCGATCAGGCGCGCACCATACGTATACCGGTCCACATGGTCGAAACGATCAACAAACTGGCGCGAACCAACAGAATGCTTGTTCAAAAGCTCGGCAGAGACCCTACTCCGGAAGAGATCGCGGAAGAACTTGATTTGCCGGTAGAACGCGTTATGGAAATACAGCGTATCAGTCAGGACCCTGTTTCACTCGAAATGCCTGTCGGCGAGGAGGAAGACAGCCATTTGGGCGATTTTCTCGAGGACGAGAAATCGAAAGCGCCGCAGGACTTTGCCGAGGCAGGCATGCTGAGAGAACAGCTTGCATCGGTTCTCAATACGCTCACCCCGCGTGAAGAAATGGTGATACGACTGCGTTACGGTTGGGACGACGCGCATCCGCGCACGCTCGAGGACGTCGGCAAAGAATTCGGAGTAACGCGTGAACGTATCCGGCAGATCGAGGCGAAAGCATTAAGGAAGTTGCGTCATCCCAACAGATCGAAACGCCTTAAAGACTTTACCGACCGATGAGCGTTCGACTCGATCTTATCAAGACGCTTATCGAGCCGGCGGAGATCGTTGCCGACGTCGGATGCGATCACGGACTCATTGCCGAGTATTGTGCGAATAGCGATACATTCGGGCATGTCATAGCATCGGATATCAGCGATAAAAGTTTGCAAAAAGCGCGCGATCTGCTCGGCGCAAGATCCAATGTGGAATTTGTGTGCTGCGACGGGATGGGTTATGAGTGCGACGAAGCCGTAATATCCGGAATGGGTGGAATGCTCATATGCGACATATTGCGTAACGCAGTGAAATTGCCTAAAACCGTAATAGCGAGTGCGCATACGGACAGTGACAAAGTGCGGAAGTGTCTTATCGAACTCGGTTACGGAATAGACAAAGACGTTGCCGTTATCGACAGAAACAAGTTCTATTCGGTCATACGCGCCAAACAGGACGGCGGAACGAAAGAACTTAACGATCTGCAATTATTGTTCGGCGTCGATTGCGCCGAGCCGTCGCCGGCGCTCGAGTCGAGACTTAAAAGACTGTACGATGTGTACATGCAAGCGCCGTCTAAAAATGCGGAACGTCTGGAAAAAGTTATCGCGGCTTTACGGCTGCAAGGTGTGAACGTCACAACATTTACGTCATAATATATTAGGAGAGTATAATCATGGACGAAATCAACAAGGCTAAATTCAAAGCAATGATAGATTATCAACGTAAGGATATAGAACTGCGTAAGATAAACAACGAGCTTGACAAGGACAAAGCGCTTGTCGAGATGAACGTCAATAAACGCGCGTTCAACGATGCTAAGCAAACGATTGCCGAGTGCGAGCAGCTTGCCGGCGATCTTTTGGATATATATGCGGAGCTTCAAAAGTATATCGACGATAACGAAGCTTTGTTAAACGAGCTTGAAAGCGGCGATGGAAAAGATGAAGAAGAGCTTGCATCTCGCGTCAAAAAGCTCGAAAGTCTTAAATCGAAGTTTCAGTCCGCCGATAAAAAAATGCACGATATCGAAGACCGATCGAAAAATGTTTGCTCGCGTCGTACGGAGGCCGTTAAGTCCGGTAATATCGCAAAGCAGCATTACAATGCGGCGCGCGCCAATCACGGCAAGCTTGTTGAATCCAAGTCGGGCGAAGTCAATAAACTGAAAGCCGAGCTTGCGCAAATGCGCGAATCGCTTGATCCGAAACTTTTAGAAGAATATAATAAGCTTGTTGCCGAAGGTAGATTCCCGCCTATAGTGCCTGCATCGGGCGACAGCAAGAAGAATCTTTATAACTGCGGCGGCTGCGGTTTGGAATTGCCGCAAAAGGGTAATGCCATGCTCGGCGATCAGGGTTGGTTCCGTTGCGAAACGTGTCGCCGGATCATAGTTAAACTCAATTAGCGATCGAGATATATCGTAGAGATTTAGATACGAGGTGTACATGAACAAGATACGTAAAGCTATTATTCCGTGCGGCGGATTAGGTACGAGATTTCTGCCGGCGACAAAAGCCATACCTAAAGAAATACTGCCGATAATCGATACGCCGGTGCTTTCGTATATCGTCGATGAGCTGATCGATAGCGGTATCGACCAAATCATGATCATTCTCGGTCGTGGCAAGGAAAGTATAAAAGACTATTTTACGCCGAATGCAAAACTTCGTGAAAAAATCGCCGGAAAACCCGAGCTTATAAAGTCGCTGGAGGCGGCGGATAAAAAGGCGGAAATTGTGTTCGGTATGCAATATTCGCCTCGCGGCAGCGGCGACGCAGTAATGTGTGCGCGTGAGTTTACGGGCGGCGAGCCGTTTGTTATGTGCAACGGCGACGATTTGGTAGTAGGTGCTGTGCCTGCATCCAAGCAGCTGATTGACGCATACGCGAAACAGCCTGCTTTGATAGTCGGAGTTCAGCATGTTGCGCCAAGCGAGACCGATAAATACGGGATAATCAAACCGTCCCGTATCGACGGCAAAACGATTTGGTGCGACGGTATAGTGGAAAAACCGAAAAAAGACCCGCCGTCCGAATACGCGTCGCTTGGCAGATACGTTTTGACACCGGAGATTTACGAGCGTATAGAACAATTGCCGGAGATAAACGGAGAGATATGTTTGACAGACGCGATATCGGCGATGATGAAGGACGGCAAGGTTTATGCTTATGAATTTGACGGTCGCAGATACGACATGGGCGATAAATTCGGCGCTTTGACAGCAACGGTAGACTTTGCGTTAAAGAACGAAAATTTACGCGATAAATTCAAAGACTATATAAAAAAGGTACTCGAGAATGAGAATTAACGCGCTTTGCTCGAGCTTGGATAATCGTGTATTTCGATATTGTGACAGAGCTGTTTTTTGCGTCGATAACGGCGAAACGCTCGATAGCGCAATGCCGGTCGAATATTTCGTCAAATACGATAATACCGTTGCGAACGGCAATATTTTTATCCCGTCGCTTGCCGACGAGACCGACATCGAATGCGCTTTCGATTACCTGTTGAACAATGTCGGTACGACGGCAATAGTACATACCGCGTTTGATCTGGAAGAGACCGGGATAATAGAAGCGCGATATAAGCTGTCGCCGATAATGTTATTGCATAAAATAGGCGTGCTTGATCGGTGCATAATAGCCGGCGGCGTCTGTCTCGATAACGACGATCTCGATCTCATGGCACAGGAAAACGTTCCGCTTGTATTGCTTCCTACTGCCGATGCGGGTTACGGACACGGATTTGCACCGGTATGTGCCGCTTTGAGAAGGGGAATACGCGTCGGAATAGGTACTTACGACGGTAAGTATAACAGCATGCACGATCTCGATGTCGAAGCGAATTTTCTAAGGCTTACCGCCAATGCGGAAATGCGAACGCAAGATGCGTTGACGGAAAACGATATTAAAAAAATTTTGGCGTTCTCGTAAATTTATACAAAATTTATTATGTAATACGGCAAAATAAGTTGACAAACATAAAAGAATTTAGTACAATATCATGGATTGCGGTCGTGGCGGAATTGGCAGACGCGCAAGACTAAGGATCTTGTGGTAACTCCGTGCAGGTTCAAGTCCTGTCGACCGCACCAAAAGGCATTTAAGGGCGCATTTTGCGCCCTTTTTGCATGTCTCGTGATAGGTTTATAGGCGGTTCTACGCGCTCGTCGCACTGTCTAATCTGCTTTTTGGACGACAGCATTTTTGTCCTAAAAGACATAAAATCTTTCGAGCTAAGTGCCTGAAAGATTTTTTATTTTTTGCTGTTAATTAATCCATATCAAGTTTTTGCGACGTGAGTTAAGATTCGGTTAGCTATTTCATAAATATTCCTTATATCTTGTTCCCCAAATTTCCATGGCATCCCAAATAGGGCGGAGCGATTTACCGATATCGGAGAGCGTGTACTCTACGCGCGGCGGCACTTCGGCATAAACTTTGCGTTCGATAAGACCGTCGTTTTCCAATGCTCGAAGATTATCCGTCAATACCTTTTTGCTTATCGCCGGTATTGTTTTGTGGAAATCGGTAAACCGTTGCTTACCGTTGTATATCAAGTTGCGGATTATAATCAATTTCCATTTGTTCCCGATAAGCTGAACAGTCGTAGCTACCGGGCATTCGGGCAATTCTTCTCTTGTCAGCATAAAAAACTCCTTGCTAAAGCGAATATTATTATTTGTCATATTGTAGCAGATATATTGCGAGTTTGTCAATAGTTCAAATATGAAACTATGTAACCAAATTATTATCGGGTAATAGATTTGTAACATGCGTGTATCTTTTTCGTGTTTTTGTTATACTGCGGACGTGATCGATAAGATCGCAAATTAATATAATTTCCGGAGGGACCCATTATGAAAAAGACAGATTACACTACCGTCAAGCTCGAAAAAGGCGAGATGAATGTTTATGATTTCGGTACCGTAAGTTTGCATGTGTACAAGACAAATGATTTTATGGACGACGAGGTGTTCATACTTGTAAAAAACGGAAAGGCGGTTTGTATCGAACTGCCGTGTTTTCATGATAACATAGCCGAACTTGCCGAATATATCGAACGTAACAACATCGAACTTGTCGCCAAGTTCGTAGCGTATCATGCCGCAGGTGCTACTTTTATGCCGAATGTCGGCTCGTATGCTACGGAATCGTCGAATGTTTATAATACGGTCGGCGGCGGAGCGGGGCTTGTAAATAATTTTACCAACGCTTTCGGGAAGATTTTCGACAATGGACTTGTCAAGGC